>DULZ01000073.1 GCA_012840125.1 Clostridia bacterium
TCCTCGTCCCAGGAGAAGCTGCACCTGACTTCTTGGGAGGGATTGGATGTTACAACCTACGGACATGATTGCATTGCTTGGTTCCCAGCTTGGTGACAGGCGCAGCCACCCAGGCAAGCTTTTGCTTGACCACCTACAAAATGTGGCTGCCCTGGCCAAGGAACTCGCAAGCAGTCACGGATTGGCAGTGGATGAAGAATTGTTGACTGCCATTGCCTTAACTCACGACATTGGCAAAGTACATCGTAAATTTCAGAAATTGTTGGATGGGATAGGGCCTGGTATCAATCATGCCAAACCGTCAGCCTGGTTTACGTATAGTCTTACCAATGACATCTGGGCGGCAGAAATTGTCTGCCGCCACCATACCGGGCTGCGTAACCTTGATGACATGATTGTTGATTGGGGCAGCGATCAAGATTGCGAAAAGGTAATGAAAGAATTTTTGCCTGGCTGGCCCATTAAAATTGATGAGGAATCTTTGTTTGATTTGCAACTTAGTTTGTATTCATCTTTGAAGTATGAAATAAGAATTGACCACTGGCTCCAAGTGAGATTATTGTATTCATTATTGATTGCCGCAGACCGGATGGACGCCATTGGTATTGCCGGCCTTCCTAAGAAGGATATACCGCCATTTGCTCCGCCGTTGTTGCCAAGCCGTTCCCCCGCCATTGATTCATGGAGACAGCAGATTAAAGAAACATGCTTACAAAATGCCTTGCGCGTCTCGGGGCCGGGGGTGTATACTTTGACCCTGCCCACCGGGGCCGGTAAGACTCTAACAGGGCTAGCGATTGCCCAGGCCTGGGCCACACGCTTTGGCTGCCAGTCCATTATTTATGGATTGCCCTTCATCAGCATTGTGGAACAGACTGCGGCCGTAGCGAAACAAGTTTTTGGGAATGACCGGGTACAGGAAGATCATAGCCTGGCTTACGGCCAAGGGCATGAGGAAGATACGGATGATTACTCCAAGGATGCTGCCGCTTGGAAAAAGATGTCCACCCTATTCCGGTATTGGCGAGAACCTGTGGTGCTAACCACACTGGCTCATTTGTGGGATGCCCTATTTAACCCGCGCGCCAATCGCACTATGAATTTTCATCGTCTAAGCAATGCGGTAGTAATATTGGATGAGCCGCAGACTATTTCACCGCGCTTTTGGTCTGGGTTAGGCCAGGTCCTGTCCTATCTCAGTCAAAAATGGCATACTTTTTTCCTCCTCATGACCGCCACACAACCGGAGATTGTCACGTGCCAGGAGCTGGCGCCTCCTGATACAGTATTTCCGTATAACAGGCATCGATATGAGATTTTAGTGGACGAGGCAACCGGAAGAATCAAAAAGATCACCATAGATGAGTTGCCGCATGTCTTGGACGGTAAAACGCCGGTGCGAGAGCATCCCGGTATGGTAGTCGTCAACAGGAAAAAGGCCGCTATCCGGGCTTACCGGGCTCTGGAGAGTCTTGATCTTGGAGCACCTTTGCTCTTATTGAGCGGTTGGCTCACCCCTTACCGGCGCCGGATTATTTTAAGATATTTAAAATGGCTGGAGAAAAGGCAAAAACGCCGCTACTTGGTGGCAACACAGGTGGTGGAAGCCGGTGTAGATTTGGATTTTGGTTGGGTTTTTAGAGACTTAGGTCCTCTTGACAGTATTATCCAGGTGGCTGGAAGATGCAATAGACATTCCCGCGAGGACCTTTTAGGCCGTGTGCTGGTGGCGGAAGTTACCAATAACAAGGGCTATTCTACTTGGAAAAACGTTTATGATGATATACTGATTGATAAGACAAAAGAAGTCTTGGCTAAAAAGCCCATTTTCGAAGAAAGAGAAGTCAAACAGATTGTGGAGGAATATTATGCTAAGATAGTCGAAGGATTGTCTAGTATTCCTCTTTTCGATAAGTTATCTCGTGGTGAGTGGGGCGAGTTTCACGAATTAATTGATGAGGATAATAGGGCAGTAGATACGGTAACCGTGTTTGTCGAAGAAAATAGCAAACTTTTGCCTATGTTAAGAAAGTTGGAAGAGACAGAGTGGACTCTCGAAGACATGGATGAGCAAAAGAAACTGGTTCAAAAGGTGATGCAGTACGCCATTGAAATACCGAAAACTATGATAACTGCTTGCAGAACCTTTTGTGCGAAGTTTTTCACTGAGAATGAAGAGCCTGTTTTTCGGCCCATTTTGCATGGGTGGGCATGGTTTTTAGGCAAGGAAGCAATCGGTAGAGATGGGGGATTATATAGTCCAATTCTTGGGTTTGTGCCACCGGAAGAAGATGATGATATACTATCTCCTGTGCTGTAAGCAGTCACAGCAATGTTTAATATGGCCATCCTGCTTATCAGGAGGCGGAACCTAATGGAAAATACCGAAATCAAGGTTACCGGTACCTTAATGTGGTACTATTACATCTGCCACCGGGAAGTCTGGCTCATGGCGCGCCATGTTGAGCCGGAAAGTGACCATGCTCATTTGGAATTAGGTCGATTTTTGCAGGAAACGGCTTATCCCCGGGACAAAAAAGAGGTGTTGGTGGGCCATTTAAAATTTGATTTGGTTAGGAAAAAAGACGGCCAATGGATAATAGGAGAAGTCAAAAAGTCTTCCAAGTATGAGAAAAGCGCCACCATGCAACTGGCACTTTATCTCTATGAGCTACGAGAGCTAGGTATAGAGGCGCAAGGCGAGCTTCTGTTTCCTGAAGAAAAGAAGAGGCTAACTGTTGCTTTGAACTCTCAGTTGGAGGCGGAAATCGAAAAAGCAAAGAGAGACATTCTACGCATTGCATATCAGGATATGCCCCCACCGCCGGTAAAGGGTAAATATTGCCGGAACTGTGCCTATGGTGATTTTTGCTGGGCCTAGGGGTGGTTCAGGTTGAAAAAGACGATTTACATTTTTACTGACGGTGAGTTGCAGCGAAAAGATAATACTATTTGTTTCACTACGGCTGAGGGACGGAAATTCCTGCCCGTTGAAGAAATCGGTGAGCTTTTTCTGTTCGGGGAAGTTAGTCTTAATAAGCGCTTTCTGGAATTCGCTTCCAAAGCAGAAATACTCATTCACTACTTCAATTATTATGGATACTATATGGGCACTTTTTATCCTAGAGAGCATTATAACTCGGGCTATATGATCCTGCGCCAGGCTGAGCATTACCTAAACCACGAAAAGCGAATGGTTATTGCTAAACAATTCGTTCTGGGAGCCATAGCTAATATAGGAAAGGTTCTCCGGTATTACCAAAACCGAGGCAAAGATTTACAAGACTGTATAGAAGCCATTAAAGACTTAGAAGTGTCAATAGACAGTTGTGACAGCGTTGCGGAGTTGATGGCACTGGAAGGAAATATCAGAAACCATTATTACAAGTCTTTTGACGATATTCTGGAGAATCCTGATTTTGTGTTCGAAGAGCGCTCACGCCGGCCACCCAAAAACTATTTGAACAGTTTAATAAGCTTCGGCAATTCTATTTTGTACACCTGCGTCCTCAGCGAAATCTACCGCACTCATCTGGACCCTCGTATCGGTTTTCTGCATGCCACAAATTTTCGGAGGTTTACGCTGAATTTGGATGTATCCGAGGTGTTTAAACCTATCATTGTGGACCGCTTGATTTTTACTCTTATAGGAAAAAAGATGGTAACGAAAAATGACTTTGAAGCGGCAATGGGAGGTATAGTTTTAAAGGAAAATGTAAGGCGGAAGTTTGTGGAAGAACTGGACAAGCGGTTGAAAGTTACCATCAAACACCGCAGTACCGGCAGGGAAGTGTCCTATAGGCGACTGATTCGCCTGGAGTTGTACAAGCTGCAAAAGCACTTGATGGGGGAAACTGTATATGAGCCCTTTGTTGCTCAATGGTAAAGAGGAGAATTGCGATGTTTGTAATTCTCGTTTACGATGTAAACCAAAAGAGGGTGGCTAAAGTACTGAAGACCGCAAGAAAATATTTGACATGGGTCCAGAATTCGGTATTAGAAGGGGAGATAAGTGAGGCCAATCTGAAGAAATTAAAAAAGGAGTTAGCTAGAGTAATGAACTTGTCAGAGGATTCAGCTATTATTTATGAATTACGTACTACTAAGTATTCATCTCGCGAGATCATTGGTGTGGAAAAAGGTGGTTTTGATATTATCATTTAAATTTGGTTCACGCTGTTCGTCGTCGACCGCCAATAGAGCAAAAAATGCTGGAGGTCGACGACATGTTACTACCTAGACATCTTTGATAAATCAATACTGGAGGGCCTTTTGCACCTTTTGTTACAGTGTTAATGGTTATAGTCGCTGGTTGAAAAGGTCTTTTTTCAATACTTTTAACGGTTTGTAGCTTACCTGTGAGGGATGGTAACTACCGCAACAGCCGATGAATGGTCTTTGCCAGATCCTACAAGAACGCCTGTATGAACTGATGATAATAAGCAATGGAGTTTATTAACTGGCTAATGACGCTTGAACGCAAAACCCCCCTTGGCATGTCAAGAGGGGTTTTTGCTTCAGAAAGAATATTGTTCGAAGGGCCTTAGCCCAAATCCCCCGCCGCCTTGATTTTAACCCGGCTGGTTTTGCCCGGGTAGTAGGCCAGCGGTACGTCTTCCACATCAATGATTTCCACCGTTTCCCTGAGGGCACCGGCGGCCACGGCCATCTCAATAGCTTCCTGCTTGGCCTGGACCAGCGCTTCCTCCCGCGGCACTTTTTCATAATCAACCAGCTTTTCGTAGGTGCCGCTGACTTTGGAGATGGCCGAGCCAATGGCGTTGGCCGTGCCGAAATGTTGGGGCTTGACTACCGATTTGGCCCCCGCCAGCTTCTCCGGCAAGATGATGGACCCGCCGCCCACCAGGACCACATCCACATCCTCATGGGACACTTTCATGGCATCCAGGGCGTCTTCCACCATCCGGCGGATAGTCTCCATGGCTTTCAGGGCGAATTCCTCATCCAGCCCGGCCACTTTGGTTTTGTCTCCCAGTTCGTAAAGACCCAGCCGGACGGCAATGTCAGTGGCAGTTACCGTATCCCCGCCGAAAACCAAAGCCTTCTCCGTAATCTGGTATCCTACGCTGTCAGGACCTACCGTGACGGTACCGTCTTCCCGCTGCCTGACAATGGAACCGCCGCCGAGGCCAATGGTCAACACATCCGGCATCCGGAAATTGGTGCGGACGCCGCCGATGGTTGCCGCTATGCTGGATTCCCGCGGGAAGCCGTTTTGGAGCACTCCCAGGTCGGTGGTGGTGCCTCCCACGTCGATTACCACCGCGTTTTCCAGTTCAGCCAGGTAGCTGGCGCCCCGGATCGAGTTGGTGGGACCGCAGGCAATGGTTAAAATGGGGTACCGGAGGGCCTGTTCTAAAGTCATTAAAGTGCCGTCATTTTGCGAAAGATAAACAGCGGCATTGGTTACCCCCAAATCCGCCAGAGATCTGGCGAAGCCTTCCGTAAACTTTTGCGCCACCCGGCACAGGGCGGAATTGAGAATGGCGGCGTTTTCCCGTTCGATAAGACCCATGGAGCCGATTTCGCTGGAAAGAGAGATATGGATATCCGGCCCCAGGATCTCCCGGCAGATTTCAGCGGCCCGGAGTTCATGGTCGTTGCGGACGGTGGAAAAGACGCAGGAGATGGCTACCGACTGGACTTTACCCTTGACTTCCCGGAAAAAAGCCCTGGCTGCTTCCTCATCAAAGGGAGTGATTTCCTTGCCATCGTGTTCAAAGCCGCCGCGAATCATTTGCTGGGCGACTACTACCTGCTTCAGATCGTCCGCCCAGTCAGCCATGGGCGGAATGCCCACCGCCGCCGGTGCCCCAATTCGCAATACGGCAATGGGCGCCAGGTTTTTTCTTTCCACAATGGCGTTGGTGCATTGGGTGGTCCCCAGCATGGCCTGGGCGATTTGGCTTCTGTCCACACCGGACAGCTCCAGTAATTGCTTGACAGCGCCGACAATACCTTCCTCGATGTCCCCGGAAGTAGGATACTTGATTTTTGCCACCACTTGCAGTTTTTCATCAATCAAGACTGCGTCGGTATTGGTGCCTCCCACGTCAATACCCAGTTTATACATGGGTCCTACCTCCTTTCACCCGTTCTTCAATGGGGATGTAGTCCGTGTCGCAGCCGAAATAGCGCGGTCCTACCAGTTCCAAGCCCTTGGGAGTACGCCACATTTCAAAGCACTTGAGTCCCACCACCAATACTCTCTTGCCGTATTTCAGGGCATCGGTGGTAACCGGCGTAAATGTTTCCACGTCCACCAGGCAGATTAAATCCGGCACCGTGGCCACGATCTCCCCGTCCACGGCAGCCAACAGGTTTTCATTCTGAAACTCCACATAAGCCTGCCGGCCCTTGTCCTCCCCAATGCCTTCCAAAACCACTTTCCCGAAATTGAAGCCTCCCCGGGTCTCCCGCAGCACATCGGTGATCTTGCCCTTGAAGAGTTTAAATCCTTCGGTAGCCTGGAAGAAAGCCTCTTCCGGTGTGGTGCCAGTGCAGGACTTTAAGGTGCGGATGGCCCGGCCCAGCTTTTCGCTCCTGGTCATGATGTTTTTCACGGCATAATCTTTGAGGGTCTTGCCGTCGACAATATAAAGGCACACGGAAACGCTGCCGCCGCAGCTCATGGTCACCGCCCGGGCCAGTTCTTCCGTCCATTTGTTCGTGATGGTGTCAAAGATGACACTGTTTCCTTTTTCATCCGTCAGGGCCATGGGGGTGGCACTGACCCCGCCGATGGTGAAAGTCACCATTTGGAGCTCCGGAAAAGCCCGGCCCATCCCGTCGGCATCCACCAGGGGGAGCCCCAGGCGTGCCGCGGCGGCGATGGGCAGCATGCTGTTCACACCTCCCGCCTCAATGGGCATCAGGGCATAAATCTCTTTACCATAAAAGCGGGAGACCATCTCATACAAAGCTTTGTATTCGTTGCCACCGATGGCTTTTTCCGACAGAACCGTGGGCGCTCCCATCATGGCAATAGGCACCACCAAAGCGTCGTCAGGTACTTCTTCCGGGTCCAGCATGGTCACCGGGCCGCATTCCCGGACCGCACTGATGGCCACCAGCTTGCCGATATAGGGGTCTCCGCCCCCGCCTGCGCCCAGCAATGCCGCGCCCAAGGCAATATCTTCAATCTCCGTCAAACCTATTTTCCGCAACTAGATCAACTCTCCTTTCATCGTGGTCTCGTTTGCTCCCGCACTTTTACATAAAGAGCCCAGGATGGCGAAAGACAACAGGGAAACCACAATACCATTAATTGGCCCTACAAACGACCATGAGACAAGATGCGCAGATCATGGCCCCGGCCCAGACCATGGCAATAGACCACCAGCTTTCCCTCCGTTCACCGCTCACCTCAAAACCGGTCTTGTTCTGTTCCATTTGCCAACCCCTTTCCGCTATACTGGTTTTTAATAGTGCCAGTATAACGGAACAAGGGAAAAGTTGTTAATTAGCCCACCGGCAAAAAAACAGCCTGATTGTTTTGTCTGAAAGGACAAAACACCAGGCTAAAATTCCAAGACCCGGCTGATGGCCACCGCCTCATAGAGCTTGGCGGAAGCAGGCATGGTCCCAACCCGGTAACCCAGGCGATCAGAGATGCACTTCAGCCGGTATTTAATCGTATTCTCATGCAGGAACAGTTTCTTGGCGGTTGCTGTGAGACTACCTCCCGTGTCCAGCAGGTAAACCGCCAAGGTGTGTTTTAACTCTCGAGCTTCCCTTTCTCCCTCCAGGACACGCAAAGGAGCCAGGGCCTCCGTTACGGCCTCTTCCCCCTGGGCAATGCGTTCCCGGCAGTTCTTCACAAAACCCAGCTCCGCCTCGCTGAAACAGTTGCGACCGGGAAAGATTTTCCTTAGATCGGCGGCACATTCACGATTGGCCAGGTAGGCTTCCCTCACAGCTGCGGTGTTCTCCAAATTTCGGAATGTGGTCAAAAGAGCATCTGGCGGAAGCTCAGTTAAGAGGGCCTCCTTCAATGTTTCAATGTCTTGCAAAGTCTTGGGCCCGTCCATAAAAAGGACCAGGCAGCCTTCATAAACATCGGCGAAAGAAGTCCGGCAGAAATGTCGTGCCAAGTCACTGGCTTTCTCCGCCACCTGCGTGGGAATGCCGGTACCGTCTTTGCAAACGGCGATCCACATGGCGTGGATGGAGGCCACATCGATTTGGAACAAATCCGCCAAGCGCCGCATTTTCATAGGCTCGTCCTGCATGATAGCTTTGACCAGTTCGGAAATAACTACTTTGTCGTGGTTCTGGCTCCACAATCTCACCGCCAGCTGTACTATTTCCACAGCCTGCTGGAACTCGCCGCCGGACAGGGGAGTACCTTCCCGGATCAGGAACAAGTCCATGCCCGTGCCTGTGTCGGAATCAATGGCGGCCCGGTACAGCAGCCCTTCCGGCACATAAGGGAATGGTGCCGGCTTCCCTGGTGTGGACGGCAACTGTACGCTCTTCAGGCGGGCATGCAAACCGGACAAGGTCCGGGGCCAGGCAGCCTCATTAAGCACGGTCCCTTTGGCATCAGTCAGGATGACGGTGGCCCGGAGCCGGTCCGAGAGCATTTTGACCACCGTATCCACCGTCCGCTGGTGCTGGGGCAAACGGGAAACACGCTCCAAGAGCTCAACCACCATGGATCCTCCGGCTGACCGGTCCCGGTAAATGGCTTCCATTACTTCGCAAATCACTTCGCTGTATCGCAGGTCCAGCCGGTTACGAGGCATGCAGATCAGGGTAAAATCCAGTTCTTCGGCCAGTTCAATCAACCGTGGATGAATCTCCTTCATAAAGATGCCGACGTAATAAAGAATAAGGCCCACTTCCCCGCCTTCCGCCAGCCGGCGGATGTTCCGGCACTGCAATTCCACATCATCCTTGATGTTGACAAAAGAGGTGATCACTATCTCGCTGCCGTAATACTCGTCGTTAGGGAAATGGGCATCCGTCAGCAATTCCGGATCGACGCTCTCCAGCACGGAAATGGAAGACACAATCTTGTGCAGTCCGCCCCTGCCTGCCACCACTTCCGCATTGCGCAGGGAGGGCAGTTTTAATAAATCGGCTACCGTTACTGCCATTAGGCAGACTCCTTCCTGCCGTTGTCTTTTCGGACAAATACTGTTTAATCCCATTCTAGATACCGGCCGGTTTTCCCTGCCCCGGAAGTTGAATCATTTACGCATTTGTTGAAGGTGTTGCTTTAAGGTTCATAACATTTCTGCAATTGAATACTCAGACTCCCGGCTCAAATTAATGCATTTCCCGTTGACCACGATCAAAGGCTTAGCGATATTCTGGGGTAGGCAACAGGCGATTTCCCCGATTTCCCCAGTGTTCAGCCTTACTTTTGCCCCGGTGTAGTGGTTGGCGATGTTGCGCAGGAATACCAGCAATACTTGGGGGTCAAAGTGATCATAGCCCCTTTTCTCCATTTCCAGGAAAGTATCAAAAGGAGTGAGCCTTTTCTTGTAAGCCCTTTCCGAAGTTAAGGTATCATATACGTCAGCCACCATAATGATCTTGGTATAAATGCTCAAATATTCACCCGGAATCCCCAAAGGGTAACCGCAGCCGTCGACCCTTTCATGGTGCCTGAGAATAGCCTCTTTCACGTCTTGACAAATGCCTGGTGTACGTGCACCAGGTTATACCCGAGAGCAGCATGTTTTTTGACTTGCTCTCTTTCCTCCGGCAATAAAGGCCCCTTTTTGTTTAAAATTTGCGGCGGAATCTTTGCCTTCCCGATATCGTGGAGTACTCCCGCTTGGATGACGTTCTTGATTTCATTTTCCGAAAGTCCCATCCAACGGGCTATGAGGCCACCGTAGAGGGATATGTTTAATCCGTGGGTGTAAGTATATTCATCGGCTTTTTTCATCTCATTGATAGTTTCCATGAGGCGGTAGTTGTCCTTAACCTGGGTAAAAGCTGAATCAAAGACGGTCTCCATTTGTGCCACTTCCAGTTTTCTGCCCGCCGCCAAGTCATGTAGTACCGTTTTGATCCGGTTGACATTGTCTCGATACTGCCTATTAAACGCCAGGTGAGAACCGGGAGCAGGTACCGGTCCCCGGTAATCTGTAGATCCATAGACCGCAATCCGCTCCACGCCGAATGCTCTTAACTTGTTAACGATCTCCTCGTTGAGAGGAGTATTTTTCGGTATGACCAGGACTGAGTCCTTAAGAATATCCTCGGCTAAGATAATTCATGGAGTGTAGTCCTCAAGAGCTCGAACCTCAATCTCCATTATCTTGCATTCTCCTGACCTTCGGGAAACGAGTTTGGCCTTCTTTTCACAGAAAGGCCTTTTCTTTTATTACCATTCCAATCTAACAAAAAAGCCATTAACTACCTGCTCCTTTTTATCGTTTATTGAAAAAACTCTGACCGGCTGCAAGAAAGGCCGGCGGCATAGCGCAGGGGGAGCGTCCGTTAGCAGCTCAAACCCGTCTTTGGTAACCAGGACCGTATCGGAGTGTCTGAATCCGCCTAAGTTTTGAATATATATTCCCGGCTCGATGCTGATTACCATGCTTTCTTTAAGGATGTCCGTGCTGCCTTCGGCGATAAACGGGCCCTCGTGGTTGCCTAGACCGATGCCGTGTCCTGTCCAGTGCAGGAGATTGTCTTTAAACCCGTTTCGGATCAAATACTCCTTGGCTTCGGTGTCATCAGGGGTTAAACGGAAAACAACTACAGGAACCGAACTCCCCTGTTTCGGTCTATGGTGGCATAGGCTCTTCCTTCAGCACGTCCTTTGAACAGTAACTTGTATCCCTGGATGACCCCGGTGCCCAGCTTCTCGGCTCCCCGGCAGCGACGTTTCATCTGCACCAAGTTCATGTTGGCGCCGTAGGCGGCATAAATCAAAGATTTGCTCAATAAATACACCTCTTTTCCGTTCCCACTTGTATAATCTCACGGCTGGAGGAAAAACGTGGTAATTGCTTTAGCAGGTGAAGCCGTAGGGTCTTGAACTCGTGGCCGGTAGTACCAAGCTTCAGGGGAAAACAGCGAAGTGGGTGGCTTCCTGAGCCTCGGGTGCTTTGTCTAAATAGGGCGTCTCTAGGTCTATTTTACTGGGTCTCCCGAAGGATATCTGAGTTGTCTTATGCTCGACCTAAACGGTAGTGAGACGAACTGTCGAGCTTTGCGAGGCGATCTGGGTATAAAGAACTCCCCTTTGTGTAGCCCTGAATTCATGCTCTTTCAGGTACCTACCAAAGGGGAGTGTATTAAGAGGGGAGGTCATTCCATAATCCGGAGCTGCATCTGGGTGATATACTTGCTGTTGTCCCGCTCCACGAACTGGTCCACGATGTTGAAGTTTATCAGCTTGTGATCCAGTACGAGATCCCCGGCCGCTTCCCGCAGTTTCCGGGCGCTGTCCAGGATTTCCTCGTAGGGGCCGAAATGATAGCCGCAGAGGAATTTTCCCGCCGGAATCAGCGAGGCCTGGGGATAGCCCGGCTTCATGCCGGGAGCGTCGGGTTCCTCATCAGGGGAAAACAAATAGGCGCCGAAAGACTTGGTATCTCCCTCGTAGAAGACCACGGTGGGATAGAAATAGAAGGAGTCATGGCCGTAGAGCAGTTCCTCGCTGCCGATGGGTATATACCGGCGGTCCGGGAACTCCCTCACGGTGACGCTGTCTTTGGCCACGAACTGCATTTCCTGCTCGATGAAGCGGATCTTGCGCTGGATGGCCGTTTCGATGTTCATCAGCTCCTGCCACTTCTTGCGGAGGATCATGGACTGTTCCTTCAGCCGGTCCAAAGTAAAAACCTTATCCCGGGACTCCATGTAGGCGGCAATCTTGTTCAGGGAATAGCCCAGCTTCCGCATGTAGCGGATGTAGGCCAGCTGGTAGACCTGGCTGAACTCATATCGCCGGTGCCCCGTTTCCGGATCCCGTTCCGCCGGTACGAAAAGGCCGATGGAATCGTAATAATGAAGAGTTTGGATATTCAATTGAAATAAAATGCTCATTTCGCCGATGGTGAGAGTTTTTTTCATGGCCATCATCTCCGCTTATCTCTGATTTCGCTCGTAGGGAACACCTAAAGCCGCCGGAACGGTGCTCTTGCCGATGGATAAGAGTAGTACCACCACGGCTACCACATAAGGGAACATGGTGAAGACCTGGGACGGAATAGGAACGCCTAAGGTCTGGAGGCTGTACTGGAGCGCCTCCGCAAAGCCGATGATCAAGGCGGCGACAAAGACCCCCAGGGGATTTCTCCGGCCTAAGATGACCACCGCCAGGGCAATATAGCCGCGGCCGGCGGTAATGTTCTCGATGAAAAAGCCAAACTGCCCCAAGGTCATGCAAGCCCCGCCCAAACCGCCGAAGAGCCCGTTTAACATACTGGCCAGGTAGCGGATGCCGAAGACATTGATGCCGGCCGTATCGGCAGCCCGCGGGTGCTCACCTACGGCGTGGATATTAATGCCCCATTCCGTTTTATAGAAAATCAGGGCCAGGACAATGACGCTTAAAAAAGCCACGTAGACAAACAAGTCCTGGCTGAACAGGGCCGGTCCGATGACAGGGATCTTGGACAACAAGGGAATTTCCATCTTGGCCACGGTGGGGCAGGACGGCAGCTGATCGGTCCTGCCGAAAGCCAGGTAGAACAGGAAACTGGTCAAACCCAGGACCAGGAAGTTTAAAGCCAGGCCCACGATGGTTTGGTCCGCTTTGATTTTCACACTCATGGTCCCGTGCAGCAAGCTGACCAGCATCCCGCCGGCCATCCCGGCTAACACCCCGAGGAACAGGTTGTTGGTATGATAAGCCACGATGAAACCGGCAAAAGCGCCGGCTAGCATATTGCCTTCCACGCTGATATTGAGGATCCCCGCTTTTTCGGAAATGGTCTCCCCAATACCGGCCAGGACCAGGGGTGTAGACATCTTTACCGCTGCCGCTAGATATGCGGTGAGCAGGGCGATAGCTCCTAAATCCATAGCTTACCTCTCCTTTTCTTCAGCCAAGAAACGGCGAAATAGAGTTGGGCGCGCAAGTATCAAGAGTACAATACACCCCATAATAATCAAGGAAATGGCCGTGGGCACTCCCGCTGCCCGCTGCATGGACAAGGAACCCACCTGTAAGGCCGCAATGCCCAGGGCGGCCACGATGACCCCCAAGGGCTTGTTGCCCCCCAGCAAGGCCACGATAATGGCAATATACCCGTATTCCGGCGACAAACCTTCCAAGAGCTTGTGCTGCAATCCCGTTACCTCGCAGACCCCGGCGATGCCCGCCAAGCCGCCGCTGATGAGAGAGGAAAAAACGATGCTGCGGTAAACGGAGATGCCGGCACAATGGGAAGCCCGGGCGTTTAAGCCCACCGCCCGCATCTGGTAGCCGGTGGTCGTTCGCCACACCAGGATATAGACGGCTGCAGCGCACAAAAGGGCAATGAAGATACCGGCGTGCACCCGGTTGGGCGGCAGCAGGGTGGGAAGAATGGCCGCGGCCGGCAGTTCCGGTGACATGGGATAGGGATAGTTGGGATCCTTTAAGGCCGTCCGCACCAGGATGCCGACGATGTTGATGGCGATATAGTTAAACATGATGGTCACAATGACTTCGGAGATTTTGAACCTGGCTTTCAGGAAGCCGGGAATCACCGACCAGATGCCCCCCAGCAGGAAACCGGCCGCCAGGACCAGGGGCAGCATGATGACCGCAGGCAAGCCCGGCAGCGCCAGGGCGACGCCGGTGGCGGCAATGGCGCCCATGTACAGCTGTCCTTCCGCCCCCAGGTTGATAAAGCCGCTTCTAAAACCCACGGCGATCCCCAAACCGCACAGGGTGAGGGGGGTGGCCTTGACCAAAACCTCGGAAATGGCATAGGTGGAACCGAAAATGCCCCGGAAGAAGCCGGAGAAGGCTTTGGACACGTCGCTGCCCACCAGGAGGATCAACAGCAGGGCTACCAAGAATGCCAGCACTGCCACGCACAAGTAAGAGCAGATGGTTTTCAACTTTTTCATGCCGGTTCCCCTCCCGTTTTCCTGCCCGCCATCATCAGACCCAGGCTCAGGATATCCAGTTCCCTGTCGTTAGCAATAATCCCCATAATTTTACCTTTATATATCACGGCTACCCGGTCGCTTAAGGCCATGATTTCCTCCAGGTCCGCGGAAATGAGGAGGATGCTGCAGCCCCTGGACCGGTGCTCCAAAAGCTTTTGCTGGATGAATTCCGCCGCCCCGATATCCAGGCCCCGGGTAGGCTGGAAAGCTACCACCGCTTGGGGGTTGCCGGCCAGTTCCCTGGCCAGGATCAGCTTCTGCTGGTTCCCGCCGGATAGATAGCGAATGGGCGTTTCCGGGCCCGGCGTCTTAATCGTGTACTCCTTGATGGCGTGTACGGTGTCTTCCTTGACCCGCTTCTTGTCGATTAAACCCCTTTTGAGATAAGCGGGATCCGTGGGGGTTTTGAGCAGCATGTTTTCCACCAGGTCCATATCCAGGACCAGCCCGTCCTGGTGCCGGTCGTCGGAAATATAGCCGATGCCCAGCTTCTTGCGCTCCCGGATGGACAGGGGGCTGATATCGGTGCCGCCTAGTTTGATGGTGCCGCCCGTATGGCGGCGGATGCCCAGGATTACTTCCGCCAGGTCCTTTTGGCCGTTGCCGTCCACCCCGGCTACGCCCAGGATTTCGCCCCGGCCGATCTCAAGGGAAATGTCTTCCAGGCGCCGGAGCCCGTTCACTTCCAAGGAGACCTGCTCCAGGGACAGGCCCGGTTCTTGGGAGCGGGCCGCAGGGGTTCTCCGGACGGGTTTCAGTTCCCGGCCGATCATGTACCTGGACAGCTCTTCTTCCGTGACCTGGGCGGTTCTTACGGTGGCGATGTTCTTGCCGTCCCGCAAGACCGTGATCCGGTTGGAAATGTTCATTACTTCGGGAATGCGGTGGGTGATAATCACCACGGCTTTCCCGTCATCCCTCAGTCTTCTTAACACCGCAAAAAAGCTTTCCGTTTCCTGGGGAGTTAAGACGGCGGTGGGCTCGTCCAGGATCAACAATTCCGCGTTCCGGTACAGCAGTTTGATGATCTCCACCCGCTGCTGCTCTCCCACCGACAGGGAAGAAACGTAGGCTTCCGGAACGATTTGCAGCCCGTACTTGTCGGAAATCTCCTTGATGGCGGCATTGAGTTTCCGGCGGTCCGGGAAGGGGTGCCCCGGCGATTTCAAACCCAGGGTAATATTTTCGGAAACGGTCAAAGACGGTACCAGCATGAAGTGCTGGTGCACCATGCCGATCCGCCGCGCAATGGCGTCTTTGGGGGACGAGAAGAGGACCGGTTCTCCTTGCCAGAGGATCTCCCCCGCGTCCCGGGTATAGATGCCGTACAGGATATTCATCAAAGTGGTCTTGCCCGCTCCGTTTTCCCCCAAAAGGGCGTGGATCTCTCCCGCTTCCACGTCCAGGCAAACCTGGTCCAGGGCACATTTGCCGTAAAAAGACTTGCTGATGTTTTTCATGGAAAGCAACGCCACTGGCTGTCCCTCCTTTAATAACAGGGCTATGACTGCCGCCATAGCCCTGTCCCTCCGTAAGCGCGTTACCTGGTGGGAGTCTCAATGCGGGGTACTTGGAGTGTCCCTTCGATGATCTGGGCCTTCAGGTCGCTGATCAACTGCTTGGTTTCGGCGGGGATTTTGTCTTCAAAGCCGTTAAAGGGGGCAATGTCTACCACGCCGTCGTCCATGCCCAGGTAGAAAATGCCGCCGCCGAAGCTGCCTTCCCGCACGTGCTTCACGGCGGTCAGGATCACTTGCGGCATGTTGTAAACGGTGGAGCACATGACCGTATTGGGAGCGATGGAGTATTGGTCGTAAGAGTTACCGCAGGCCAAAAGCCCGTGTTTTTCCGCGGCTTTGATGACGCCGGTGCCCGCCTGGTTAGCCACGTGATAGAGCACGTCGGCGCCCTGGTCGATCATGGCTTCGGCCGCCGCTTTGCCCGCCGTAACGTCCGTGTAGGAGCTGATATAAGCTTCGTAGACCACCACATCCGGGTTCACGGATTTGGCACCCACTTTGAAGGCTTCCACTTCTTTCACGATGGAGGGCTGTTCAAAACCGCCGACTACACCCAGCTTGCCGTTTTGGGACATGGAAGCGCAGAGCACGCCCATGAGATAAGCTCCTTCTTCGCAGCTCATCACGTAGGAAGCCATGTTTTCCGCCTGGGAGGCCGCTTCCGTAGCCATGAAATAGGTGTTGGGGAAGTTCTTGGCCACCTTCACCGCGGGATCCCCGAATTGGAAACCGTGGCCGATGACCAAATCATAACCTTGGGCCGCGTAATCGGCGAAAGCGGCTTCCGAGTCGGCAATGTCCACGTTTTCCATGTAGGCGGTTTCAATGCCGTATTCTTCTTCCGCTGCTTCCAAACCGGCTAAAGCGATGGCGTTCCAGCCCTGGTCATTGGCAGGCCCCGAGAGAATGAGGGCTACCTTCAGTTTCTTTTCTCCCGCATCGCCCGTATCAGTTCCGCCGGAGCCTCCTTGGGAAGAGCAGCCCCCGAGTACTAAGGCGGCACACAACAAAACCACGGTCACCAGAGACAACAGTCTTTTCATTTGATACCCTCCTAATCAGTAAACTTTTAATTGGAGCATGGATCAAAAATACTTCCGCAGTACCTTGGTGCAGACTTCTTCTCCTTTGGCCGCCAGTTCTCTTTCATCGACACCGGTCAGGTGCCCGTCCCGGAAGACTACTTTGCCGTTGACCATGGTCAGGTCCACGGGTCCGGTGATGCCGGTGCGGGCCAGCAGGTTCTTAGGATCGTGGAGGGTGCCCGTCAATTCCAGTACCCCCGCATCCACCATGAACAAGTCCGCCGCTTTCCCCGGTTCCAGGGATCCCAGATTCGCACGGCCCAGGGTTTTGGCCCCGTTGACGGTAGCGATTTTCAACATCTCGTAGGGAGAAAGACAACCACCCCTTTCTTTGCTGTGATAAGCCTGCATTAAATAAGCCATGCGCAGTGAGTCCAGCAAGTTGGAGCTGTCATTGGTGGCGGAACCGTCGCAACCCAGGCTGATCAGCACTCCTGCCCGCTGCATGGCCTGCATGTCCAGGATGGGGAAACCACCCAGCACCGCCGGGGCGGGACAGTGGGAGACGCCGGTACCGGTCTGGGCCATCACCTGGTACTCGTCGGGCTGCAGTTCCCAGCCGTGGGCAATCCAAACGTCGGGACCCACGAAGCCGATCTCCTCACACCAGGCCAGGGTCCGCATGCCCCATCTTGCCACCATCATCTCGTTTTCACCCTCGCCCAGGTGGGTATGCAGGTGGACCTTCTTGTCGCGGGCCAGCTTCACCGCCTCTACGAAGGTTTCCTTGTAGCTGTTAATGGGCTGGCAGGGAGCTACTACGATCTGGGACATGGAGAAGGGAGCGGGATCGTGATACAAGTCGATAATCCGCTCGCAGTCGGCCAAAAACTCGTCGGTAGTCTCCAGCATGCCGTCGGGGATGGTGCTGCCTTCGCTTTTGGGCAGGGTATTGGTGCCCCGTCCCGCATGGTAGCGGATCCCCAGCTGGGAGGCCGCCTCCATCTGCCGGTCCACCAACAGCTTCCCGGAAGCGCGGGTATAGCAGTACTGGTGGTCAAAAGCGCAGGTACAGCCGTGTTTCAGGAGGTCGGCCATGGCCGTTAAAGAGGAATAATAAATCACATCTGCATCAATTTTTTGAAAAATAGGGTAAATCTTGTCCAACCACTCCACCACGTGCATGTTGGGGTAGTCGATGGTAATCAGGTTTCTGACGAAGGTTTGGAAGAAGTGGTGGTGGGTATTAATCAAACCCGGATAAACAAATTTGTCTTTCCCGTCGATGATCTCGGCTCCCCCGGGATCCAGGTTCTTGCCGATGGCTTTGATCCGGGGACCTTCGATCAAGATGTCCGCGTCATAGTAAACCTGGTCGTTGCTGTCGCAGGTGACAATGGCCCGGGCACCTTTGATCAAAACTCTGGTATCCATAATCCGCATTCCCTCCTCTGCTGGTGTGTGCATCCCAATTATAAAACCTATAGTTACTATAAGTACAAGTGAAAATAATTGGTATCAGCAAGAACAATGGGCGGGCGGTATCACATCAGGCAATGAAAAAGAGGCTATGTCTTTCCTCATGGGAAAAGACATAGCCTGATTAACCAACTTCCATGCTGCCAAATGATTCCAGATCGTCTGGATGGTCTCCGCACAGATTAGGCTTGCTGACGGTGGCAGCTGCGTTCCGTTGAAGGCTGGGGCGGACAGCCCTGCGCTTTCAGCCGCTTCGCCCTCCTATTTCCGGGGGCACAACCGGTGAAGTTTCGCTGCCTGCCCGCGGGGCTGCCGTCAACCCGTATTCGCCCGTACTCACCTCCCTTTACAGGCCGGCACGGTATTTTGCCTGAGACCATTATAAAACAGAGGTCATGAACAAAACCGTGAACACGGCTGCACAATTTCTTTTTCCAGCCATGGGCCTAAAGCCTGTAACCAGGGCCGGCATGGATGTATACCAGCTTTGCCGTACTGCTCAGGACGATATCTATCAACTTTTTCCGTAGGACTTCCCCTGCGAAGGAGCCGGGAATGGTCAGTCTCGCCCTGGGGATATGGAACATACCTGCCTGCTCCTTTATAGGGTATATATGCATAAAAAGTATAACACAACGTGCGGCAGCCCAGGAAAACAAGCGGAAAAACTTTAAGAAAAGTCCAAAGGGAGTGAAAAAGGGATGTATACCCCGAAAGGTGGGAATTGGGCTTTTGGATGGATGGGATGTATAATAAAAGAATCTATTTGAAAATATCCCTGCTATTTCGGCAAAAAAACGTTGACAATCTACAAAACAAGAGTTAAGCTAAAATTGTTAGAAGGCTCTAATATTGTTATGGCTAATTAAGTTTCTTTGGGACGCAAGCGGTAACTATGGTATAAGGAGGGAGAGCCGGTATGGAACTGGCTATCAGCAAGTGGTTCTTTGGTAGAGCGGCAAGAAACAAGGAAGCGAAAGCGGCAAAAGAGAGAAATCTCACCCAGGCGGAAGTAAATCGTCCTTATACCATCCGGGGCATTGCTACCGAAGATGAAGATATGAAGAATTTCCTGTTTACCCTGGGATGTTATGAAGGGGAAACCGTCACTGTGATATCTGTGTTAGCTGACAACTACATAATTAATGTCAAAGATGCTAGGTACAGTATGGACGCGGATCTGGCCAAAGCTATCCTGATCTAGCTGCAGGGCCATGATGCCGTGTTTTTTTGCTTATGAAGTTAGCTGTAACTAATATTGTGTGCCACCGCTAAGTCTAGACTTCGAAGGAGGACCTGGTATGAGAATTGCCCTGGCCGGCAACCCCAACAGCGGTAAGACCACCTTGTTCAATGCTATCACCGGCAAAATTGAACACGTGGGCAACTGGCCCGGCGTCACCGTGGCCAAGAAAGAAGGCGATGTTAAGAAAGAACTTCATCCATCGGGCATGCACATCCGGGTGGTAGACCTGCCCGGCGCCTACTCCATTTCGCCTTTCACTTCGGAAGAAAGCATCACCAGCAGTTTTGTCAGGAATGAAAAGCCGGATGCCATTATTAACATCGTGGATGCCACCAACTTGAGGCGGAGCCTGTTTTTCACTACCCAGCTGCTGGAGTTGGGCGTACCGGTGGTGGTGGCCCTCAACAAAAGCGACCTGCTGACAAAGAAAGGTATTGTCATCAACACGGCTGCCCTGGCAAAGGAATTAGGCTGTCCCGTAGTGGAGATTTCTGCTGTCCAGGGCAAGGGTTTGACTGAACTCATCGCCGCCGCGGTCAGTGTCAAGGGCCAGGGGCAAAAGGCGCCCTTTACCGGTGCCGTGGGTTTGGAGAGCATGGACAAGGAAGCGGTCCAAGCGGTGGACCGGGAACGGTTTGCCTTCGTGGAAAAAGTGGTGGACCGGGTAGAAGTGCGGCAAGTGGACAGTGCCAAGCAGACGAAGCAGGATGCCGTAGACCGGATTATAGCCCACAAGTTTTGGGGGCTGCCCATTTTTGCCCTGGTCATTTATGTGGTGTTTTCCCTGTCCCAAACCTATGTCGGCCCCTTCCTGGCGGATTATCTGGTGAGCTGGATCGACAGCTTCTACGCCTTTGTGGAAGGGCTCATGGGTGACCACGTCTCGCCGCTTTTGGGCGCCCTGCTGCTGGACGGTATCATCGGCGGCGTCGGGGCCGTGGTTGGGTTCCTGCCCCTCATCATGGTGCTGTTCTTCCTGCTGGCCCTGTTGGAGGACTGCGGGTACATGGCCAGGGTCGCCGTGGTCATGGACCGCTATCTCAAGAAAGTGGGGCTGTCAGGCCGGTCCATTATTCCCATGATTATCGGCACCGGGTGTGGAGTGCCGGGTATTATGGCCACCCGGACCATCCGGGATGAACGGCAGCGCAGGACCACGGCCATGTTGACACCCTTTATGCCGTGCGGCGCTAAATTACCGATTATCGCTCTCTTTGCCGGGGTGTTCTTCCAAGACGCCGCTTGGGTCGGCACCCTGATGTACTTCGTGGGAATTGCCATTATCGTGATGGGGGCCCTGATTATCCGGCAGATTACTAAAGAAGGGGCAGCCAAGTCCTATTTCATCATGGAGCTGCCCGAATACCGCTGGCCCAGCTTGAAGCGGGCCTGCATCTCCATGCTCGATAGGGCCAAGGCCTTCATTGTGCGGGCCGGGACGGTGATCCTGGTGTGCAACGCCGCGGTGCACATCATGCAGACCTTCACCTGGAACCTGCGGGTGGTGGAAGAAGGCATGGAGAGCACCAGCATCCTGGCCGGCTTGGCCACTCCTTTTGCCGTGCTGCTCATTCCCCTCGGCTTTGGGGCATGGCAGTTTGCAGCGGCGGCCATCACCGGTTTCATTGCCAAGGAAAACGTGGTGGGTACCCTGGCCGTGGTGTTCGGTATCACCAACTTCATTGATGCCGAGGAACTGGCCCTGGTGTCCGGTGCCGACAGCGTGGCGGCCGTGATGGGCTTAACT
Source organism: Clostridia bacterium (assembly GCA_012840125.1). Taxonomy (NCBI): domain Bacteria; kingdom Bacillati; phylum Bacillota; class Clostridia; species Clostridia bacterium. The sequence continues at coordinate 21,112 of DULZ01000073.1, forward strand.
CCGGTGGCGGCCCTGGCTTACCTGATGTTTAACCTGTTTACCCCGCCGTGCTTTGCGGCCATCGGCGCCATGAAGGCGGAGATGGAAAGCAGGAAGTGGGTGCTGGGTGCTATTGCTTTCCAGTTCAGTATGGGTTATACCGTGTCTTTCTTCGTCTACCAGCTCGGAACCTACATTACCACCGGCAGCTTTGGCACGGGCTTTCTTCCCGGCTTGGTTGTGGTGGCGCTGATTACCGGGACAATCATTTACCTGATGCGCAGGACGGGACGGACGACGGCCGTCAGCCTAAAGGGGGTGGCATAACATGCTTGGTAACGTCATTGCCTTCCTGGTTATTGCCGCTTTAATATCCGGTGCCGTGGCAAAGATCATCATTGACAAGAGAAACGGGATCCGGTGCACCGGCTGCTCCTGCGGGAGCGAGAACTGCCCCAGCAAGAGTTCCTGCTGTGAATAGCCTGCTTTGGGTTCTCTTCTTCTTGTTTCCGGTCATAACGTTAAGGAAGGCCGCCGGCCCTTTTGTGATGGGGCCGGCGGCCTTCCTGCTTTCCAGCGGATCCGGGTGCTTTTATGGTCGTTTCCGCAAAGTTGTGCCGGATCCCTTGACAGTCACAACTTTTTTGGGCCAGGATGGTAATGTGAAGTAGAAAGCGGCGGCCGCGGTCTCTTGATGACGGGAACATAGCTGGACGCAACATTTTATGATTTCATACAAGAGGAGGTAATGCTGAATGAAGGCTGTAGGTAGGCTTACTGGCAAAGTTGCCGCTTGCAAGGTAGCACTGGGCAAAGACTTATTGGAAGCCGTGGAAGAGCTGCGGGCTGAAGCGGGCATTATGGAAGGGCAGGTGGAAATGATCGGCGCTTTGCGCCGTGCCGTGTTGGGCTTTTATGACCAGCAGAAGCGGGAGTACAAGACTCTAGAGTTTAACCGGCCCTTGGAGATCGTCTCCGGCATCGGCAATATCAGCCTCAAGGACGGCAAGCCTTTTGCCCACATCCACCTGGCCGTTTCTGATGAAGAGGGCAAGTGTTTCGGCGGTCACCTGATGCCGGGTACGGAAGTCTTCGCCGGGGAAATCTTTATCCGGGAAACGGAGATGGCCCCGCCCCTCAAGCGGGATTATGATGAAGCCACGGGGCTGTATCTCTGGACTAAATAAAAGTTATACCCGGTAGTTCGATTACTTATTTGACACGGCTCGGATGCCGGTGTTACTATGAAACCGAAAGGCGAAAGATGAAAAGTGTGTTCGGTGCAAGGGTGCACCAAAGGCCTGTCAAGGCGTACTCAACGACGAGTATGGTCGTCTGTTGGGTACGCCTTTTTTGATTTCTTGAGAAAAGGAGAGATGAGCATGACGAAGTACAGCAAAGAGGATATCTTACGACTGGTGAAGGAGTTAGACGTGAAATTCATCCGCCTGCAGTTTGCGGACATCATGGGCAAGTTGAAAAACGTGGCCATCACGGCGGAGCAGGTGGAGAAAGCCCTGGAGAACAAGATCATGTTTGACGGCTCCTCCATTGAAGGGTTCGTCCGGATTGAGGAATCCGACATGTACCTGGCCCCCGACCCGGGTACCTTTACCATCTTCCCCTGGCGGCCCCAGCAAGGCCGGGTGGCAAGGCTCATCTGCGACGTCCTCCATCCGGACGGCACCCCCTTTTTGGGTGACTCCCGGTATATCCTGAAGAGAGCGCTCCAGAAGGCGGCGGCCCTGGGCTACGACCAGTTCAACGTGGGACCGGAATGCGAGTTCTTCCTGTTCATGACGGACGCCAACGGGGTGCCCACCACCAAGACCCACGACAACGCCGGTTACTTTGATCTCAGCCCCGTGGACCTGGGCGAGGATGCCCGGCGGAACATCGTGCTGGTGTTGGAGGAAATGGGTTTTGAGATCGAGGCGTCCCACCATGAGGTGGCTCCCGGCCAGCATGAAATCGACTTCAAGTACCAGGATGCCGTGACCACGGCCGATAACGTGATGACTTTCCGGATGGTGGTGAAATCCCTGGCCCAGCGCAACGGCCTCCA
>DULZ01000074.1 GCA_012840125.1 Clostridia bacterium
AAATAAAATGGTGCCTAAAACGGCAGGCACCATGATGAGCTTTATTCTGATTTAAGAACAGCCGCAATCGCAGCCGTCATCCAACGGTTTGGCCGGGGGATAGGGGGGCCACTTGGGCTTGAAGTCCAGGCAAAGCCCGCCGACGGCTTCGCACTCCGGCGGTTCTGGGCTGAACCCGAAGGACGGGATAAGAATTTGCACCGGGGCAATCAACCTGGCCCAGTAGAGCACTCCCACGCAGCAGGTGACCTCGCTGGCATACCCGGAACTGCTGCAATTGGTAATCTGGCACAGGAGCGGCTCAGGATAAACACTCACTTCACAGTTCAGGCCTTTTTCCCCGGCTCTGGCCAGGCCGAAGGATTTAGATTGATTCGGGAATTTTTCCGTAATGGTGGTGACGACACAGTTGTCCTGCAGCAGCCTGAACTTGACGTACAAGTCGTATGTCACCGTCACTACACTGTCTTCTTTCTGGCAGCGTATGTCTTCCGCCCAAGCACTGACACATTCCACGTCGTCCGCTTTAACCGGGGGGTCCACACAAACAGTGAGGGTCTTGACCTCGGTACTCTTGCATTCATTATAAACTCTTTCCACGCGAATATTGAGCAGTTCCCTGGGCGGCGGGCAAATGGGTAATCCGGTAGCCTCATCGATTGGCAAAACCCCGGCTCTCAAGTCAGCGTATCTGTCGCTGGACATGCGATGCTCCCTCCTCTTCCATTGACATCAGTATGTTACTAGTATAGTCTATGCCCTGCTACGGGAATGGTGAAATGATAGAGGCGGGAAAATGCCAATTCCCGGTGAGCCGGGGGAAAGCAGCTTGTGGCGCCGGGTGATTGACATATAATAGTAATAAAGGCATATTAAAGCAGCAATTGGCATCGGGGGATCTTATTGCCTCCCGGCCCGCCCCGGGATGGAGGAACTCAACCTGCGCCTGCCGAAGAATCCCAGGCCCGGTCTCTCCGCGCCAGCCAACATCTGGTGACAGGGAGACGGGAACTATTTGTAGGGCATTGCGTCTAAGGCATCAACAACTTCTTTTGAAGGAGGCTATTATCTTGAGCAAAAAAATCATCAGCGGCTTGTTAACGGCGACCCTGTTGCTGGGCCTGCCCCTGGGGGCTGTGGCCTCCCCGGCCCCCGACATCTACATCAACGGGGACTGGTTGCCCACGGAACAAGCCCCGGTCATCCTGGAGGGCCGCACCCTGGTGCCCTTTCGGGCCATTGCCGAGGGGCTGGGAGCCACCGTCCACTATGATGGAGCCACCAAGCGCATTACCGCGGCCAAAGGCACCACCATTGTGTTCACCCTGCAGGAACCAACCATGACGGTGAACGGCCAAACCGTCACCCTGGAGGTGCCACCTCAACTCATCAACAGCTACACCATGCTGCCGGCCCGGGCTTTTGCTGAGGCCCTGGGCGCCACCGTGACTTGGGAAAACGGGCAGATCTTCATCACCACCGCCGCCACGGTCCCGGAGACGGTGCTGGAACTGCCTGATCCTGTCCTGGGTCAAGTCAAATTGGAAAAGCATTGCCTGGGAGAAGAAGTGAAGTCCTGGTCCATCACCGTGAACGGGCGGGAAATCGCCTCCGTGCCGGAGGACGGGGCCTACTATCACGGCAGTC
>DULZ01000075.1 GCA_012840125.1 Clostridia bacterium
AAAGACGCGGCGCCTGCTGCTTAGCAGGTGTTCAATGGGTAGGGCGTTGACGGGAATGGTTTTTCCTGATCGGCGCCCGTTCCTTTTTTTCTGGTTTGATGCTTGGATTTTTTTCTTTAAACGTTTAAACCGCAGCTAATTTCTCCTTGCGATGCCATGGAAACACGGTTGATACAAGAGTTGACACGAAAGACTGAGGAAAACCTGTTCCTCTTAGCTGAACAACCTCCTTCCCTTATTCGCGAATCTGCCGTGGAAGTGCCAAAACAACAGAAGTCAAAAATCAATAGAATGACCCAAAACCGGAGAAGTCGGAAAGCCGCTCCGGTTTTTTGTGCTTATGGGCAGAGACTTTATGGTGTTCACCGTCAAAGCACTGGTGTTACAAATCCAGGGTGCACTGTCAAGAGAATACGGCCCTATCATAGCTAATGCACTGGATTGTTTGGAACTTACGATTGAATTCAGGAATCACAATAATGAATTGCAAGTACGTCACTGCATTACATTCCTGATATGTCTATAGATCAAGGGTGTTGTTCTGTCCAACCTCTGGAAGAACTGCCATATGGTATAATTTAAGCAAATGATGGCGAAAAGCGCGGGGGGTTTGTGGTGGCAGGGTTTGAGCAAACTGTTAACATTGTTGCAAAAAGCCAGGGTTCAGTTTTCGGGTCATGCTGATAGCAAGTACGTGTTTTGGGCAAACCGGGGTATAGTGGTGCTAAGTATCATGGCAGCAATTGCCAAGATGGGGTGGAGGATACGAAAATGTCAATTGCAGAGCTTTTCGACCAAAAGTTTGGGCACAAGCAAACTTCTTATATGATGGTAGCCGTTTTAGCATTACTGGATAACCTTAACCAAGAAGGTGGGGCTTCCATAGATGACGTAGCCACCAGCTTCAAGGCATTTTATCTGGAAAGGCGGAGAAAAGGGAGACAGCCAGAAAGAGATGGGGCGGTCTTGGCGCGAGTGGAAACCTTGTCCGACAGCAAGATTCGAGAAACCATGCTCAAAATGCCGATGCCTGCCTTTCAGGATGTCATTGATGTGGACCAAGCCAGAGGATATTTGTATTTTAAACCAAAGGTTTTGGCGAAGTTGAACTGGAAAACCATCAAAGAATTGCGCAAAGTAGCTTGGAAGCACCTTTATCAGTATTATAAAAACCACTTTCAAAACACGGAATTAACTGTTCAGGATTTAGAAAACTTGCCATTCGGATATGCCGTTTCCGCTGCCGATGTGGCCCGCCTATCGGGACAAAACCAGATGAAGGGTATCCACCCTATAGAAAAAGGGGTCATAATTCTCTGTACTTTGGACGGGGGAGCCTACGCCAACACCTGGTTGGATGAAAACGAAACCATTCTGAAGTATTATTTGGAAGGCCGGATGCAGCCGGATGGCTCGAAAACATATAATGAACAGGCCAAATCCAATATGGCCGTAAGGTTGTCGAAAGAAGAAGGCTATCCCGTTTATGTCTTTACACGCGAGAAGCGGGGGCAGTTATTTCATTTTGAAGGGACCTTTGTTTGTGACAGAGTTGAAGCTGATACCAATGGTGATAAATATTTTGTGTTACGAAGAAAAAGTCGTGACGGAGAAATGACTATCAATGCTCCTCCTGAGAAGGAGTTAATGAGCGTTCCCGAAGTGGTGATACATATTCATAGTTTTGTCCGCGCCAAGGGTTATTCGTTCACCGAGGATTTTATCAAGAATTTGTACTTATCATTAAAAACAAAGCCTTTCGTAATTCTGGCCGGCATCTCAGGTACCGGTAAGAGCAAGGTTTGCCGGCTGCTAGCGGAGGCGGTAGGGGCTACAGCGGAAAATGGGCGTTATACTTTGATTTCTGTGAGACCGGATTGGAATGATAGCACGGATTTGTTAGGATATAGGAACTTGCAGGGGGAGTTTGTGGCAGGACCGTTAACGAAAGTGATCGAAGCTGCCTTGGACAATCCTAGCTATCCCTATTTTGTGTGTTTGGATGAAATGAACCTGTCCCGGGTGGAATATTACTTTAGCGATTTTTTAAGCATTATCGAATCCCGCGAATTGCGGGGAGATAGAATTGTTAGTCTTCCCATTGATTTGCAGCTGGGCGAGGACCGAAAGCTGTACTTCCCCGAAAATCTTTATGTTATCGGTACGGTTAACATGGATGAGACTACCCATTCCTTTAGTCGTAAAGTCTTGGATCGGGCCAACACCATAGAGCTGACGGATATTGACTTAGGTATTCTGCCGGATGTGCAAGATGACATAGCACCTCTGGAACTCACCAATGAGTATTTTCGCAGTGATTACATACGCTTGAAAGATTGCGTGGTCGGTAATGAGGAATTTCTTCAAGAAAAAATAAGAATTCTGGAGGACATCAACAAAATCATTTCCCCCTGCGGCTTTCAGGTGGGCTACCGGGTGCGGGATGAGTTTTGCTTTTACTTGCTTTATAACCACCAATGGAAATTGTTGCCGGAAGACCGAGCGATAGATTTTCAGATTATGCAAAAGATATTGCCCCGCCTTCAGGGCAACCACTATCGGTTGGAAAACGTCTTAGAAGAACTTATGGATTTCTGTCAAGACCGTTATCCCCTGAGCTACAAAAAGCTGGATTTTATGCTTGGGAGGCTGCAGAGCGATGGGTTCACCTCGTTCTGGCCGTAATACAACTTTGTTGCGCATTGAGACCTCAGATTTTGTTGTTACCATTAAAGGCCCTCATAAGAACGACACCGTGGAAGCATTCAGGTTACATCAGGATGAGCAGGGGAAACTGCTGGGAGCGCACTTAAGAGTTATTCCTGAGGCAAAAACCGAAGTCGTCGATCCGGACCGGGGATTAGTGCCTTATCGTGGAGAGCCCATAACTCCGGTCTTTTTTGAGCAGACGCATTATGAATTACTTTTGCAACGGAAAGAAGGCTGTACTAAACATTTGCGCGTGGAGCATGTTAACCCGGAGCTGCGAGAAGCCCTAAGCCCTGTTGACCCTAATGGAGGTCTGCAATCGGGAATCATCAACTTTCAGGACGAGGTAGGTTTCTCTCAATTTGAGATATGGGATGACGAGCAGCGGCTCCTAGCCTTTGAGATAGAGGTTTATCCTAGTAAGCTGGATTACCGTAAAGATTACCACCGGCTGCTGCAAGAGGTAACGGAGGAGATCTATAATTTAGCTTTCAGTTTTTTGGGCCGCACGAGCATCTATGCGCGCCTCCAAAAGCAACAGGAGCCTTCCCCGGCAGAATTTTATGCTATCTTCAAAATTCTATGGGAACAGCTGAGCCGGGCATTAGAGTATGTGAAAGCGCAACCCCACCACAGAATTGTTTCCGCTCAGGAGATTTTACCCCCGGAAAAAGTCAAGGGCGGAAGGCCAAAGGCAGCTTTATGGTTGATGAAGCGTCCCTATCTTCTCGACGTGAATCCGAATGGCCTGTTGTCCCTGAGGGAGAAAGCGTTTACTCCTAGACGGTTGCCGGATCACAGAAAATATTTGACCTTTAATACTTATGAGAACCAGTTCTTGAAGTGGATGTTAAAGCAATTAGAATTAAGATTGCGCCAATTTGCCGCATATGGCCGGAGGCTCAAAATTGATGAGCGGGTCATAGCGGAAGTGGACCGAGCGTGGCATTATCTGCGGCGGTATGCGCGACATCCCTTCTTAGAAAATGTGGGGGAGCTAAAAAGAGTAGAACATTCCTCCTTGGTAATGCAAATGGCAGTCGGTTATCGTGACGTGTATCGTTATTACCTGATGCTGACGAAGGGGCTGAATATCCTGGCGGATATTTTCTCAATATCGCTTAAGGGTATGGCTGAGCTGTATGAGTACTGGTGTTTCTTGAAGATAAATGCCCTCCTGCGCAAGAAATACGAATTAACCGGTCACAATATCATTGCTGTGGACCGAACCGGCTTGGTTCTGAATCTAAAAAAGGGCAAAGAATCAACGATGGAGTATCTCAACCCTCTTAGCGGTGAGCGTTTCAGCATTAGTTACAATCGCTTTTATACCGACCTGCCGACTGTTAGCCAGAAGCCCGACAGTGTGCTGCAGCTGGAAAAGAAGGGTTCCCGAAGCAAATATCTCTACATCTTTGATGCTAAATACCGCCTCTGCGTTGACAAGGAGTACATCGAGAAATTCCACCAAGCCGGTCCTCCGGAGGACACCATCAATGCTATGCACCGTTACCGGGATGCCATCATACACGCTCATCCGGACTTGAGCCGGGAGGTATTTGGGGCCTTTGTGCTGTTTCCCCATAATGATGAACGGGCATACGCCGGCTTGTTAGGAGGAAAACCGTCGAAGTTTTATACCAGCATACAACAAGTTGGCATCGGTGCGTTACCGTTCTTGCCGGGGCAGACCATGTTGGTGGAACGCTTACTGGATGAACTCATCCTAGAAGGCCCGGACAGTGCTTTCGAGCGGGCCGTGGTGCAGGACGGTACGGCCGAATATTTTTCCCGCGCCTATAAGCGGAATGTGTTGATTGGCCCGCTTCGTACCAAGGAGCAGTTGGATGTCTGCTTGAGCCATAGGATATACTACACGTACCTTGACAAGGTACAAAAGTATTTGAGTGACCTAGAATACGTAGCCTTGTATCAATCAAAACGGTTATTCCGCGATAAAGACCAGCAGGGCATCATGCGTTATGGCCGGATAAAAAACTACACCATTTTGCCGAGAAAAGACATTCGGGAGGCGCCCGGTGGTACCTCGCCTCATAAACTGGCAGTCCGATTTGAAATTGAACAATGGCAAGAATTAAGCCCGCGTATTGAGCCGGGTGGCTACGGACCGCAGGGGCCGCAAAGGACCACTTGGGAGCTGTTGCATGTGGCGTCCATATATCCCGAACTGCATCTGACGGAACAGGAAGTGCGCCTGTGGCGGGAACTGCGCCGCTTTGAGAGGTGCCGAAGGGTAGAATTTCCCAAACAAGAAATTGACGAAAGCGAAGTGATGGTCTCCATGGAATTTGCCGGGCTGGCCATAAGAAATGCCGGACCCCACCATTTTGAAGTGGAAGTCCCTGGCGAGAAGAAACTATACAATTACAGCGATCTAAATAAGAGCCCGGGAAAGATTCTACGGGAGATCATTCTTTTGTGGCAGGGAAGTGCAAGCAAGGGAACTCAAGATGAAGTAACGGAGGAAGCCGGCGCATGAAAAATGGAGGCATTGAAGACGCAAAACAGGAAAACATACTAACCAGATATGTAATAAAAATATTTTTCCGGAAGGTATTGACAAATGGATGAACATCAGGCAAAATGACTCATACAAAGCATATATGTTTGCTATGCAACATGCGAACCGAAGCTTTCCAGCCGCCGGCTGGGAAGCGGCGGGAACGATATCATGGGGGAGGTTGAAACGATGCAAAGAGCCGGCATGGGTATCACCGGATATGTGATGGCTGAGTGCTGTTGCTACTGTAACGGCGTTTGTTGTCGTGCCTTCATACCGGTGGTCCGCATGGGCGTGCTCTAGCTAGGTGGCTTGTATCGATTTGAAGCCAGGCGTTTGGATACCGGTATGGAGTGGTATCCAAACGCTTTTTTTGTAGGGTAAAACATAGTAAATATATATGTATTATAAAAGGAGGTAAACCGGATGGCCAAGAAACTCAAGCAAATTGCCATTTACGGCAAAGGGGGCATCGGGAAGTCCACCACTACCAGCAATCTCAGCGCCGCCCTTTCCAAGTTGGGCTACAAAGTCATGCAGTTTGGCTGTGATCCCAAGGCCGACAGCACCAACACCCTCCGGGGAGGCTCATATATTCCCACGGTCCTGGACACCCTGCGGGAAAAAGGAACGGTTAAGGCGCAGGATGTGATCTTCCAAGGCTTCAACGGCATCTACTGCGTGGAAGCGGGGGGCCCCGCCCCGGGGGTGGGCTGCGCCGGCCGGGGCATCATCACCGCGGTAGAACTCTTCAAGCAGCAACGGGTCTTTGAAGAGCTGGACCTGGACTTTGTCATCTACGACGTTTTGGGGGACGTGGTCTGCGGCGGTTTCGCCATGCCCATCCGGGAGGGCATCGCCCAGCACGTTTTCACCGTCTCCAGCGGTGATTTCATGTCCATTTACGCCAGCAACAACTTGTTCAAGGGAATTAAGAAATACAGCCACTCCGGGGGAGCGTTGCTGGGCGGTATTATCGCCAACTCCGTCAACCAGGGCTATGCCCGGGAGATCGTGGATGACTTTGCCCGGCGCACGAAAACGCAGATCATCCAGTACATCCCCCGCTCCATCACCGTCACCCAGTCGGAGCTGCAGGGTAAGACCACCATTGAAGCGGCCCCGGACAGTGAACAGGCCAAGGTGTACCTGCAACTGGCGGAGCGGATTGCCGCCCACGAGGAAAGTACGGTGCCGTCTCCTTTGGAGTTAGAGGAGCTGCGGGCCTGGGCGGCATCCTGGAGCGATAAGCTCCTGCAGTTGGAAACTGGGGTGGTCGTCGGCGGGGAGCAAGCGGGCATTTGACGAGGAGGATAACATGAGAATTGCTTTTGCATCCAACGACGGGGTCTTTGTGGCCCAGCATTTCGGGCATGCGCGCCGGTTTGTCATCGCGGAAATAGACGAAAAAACCTACGATTACGCCATCATCGACATCCGGGAGAACGATCCCCCCTGCCGGGTGGGGGAGCATGACGAGGTGAAGTTTGAAAACACCGTGGGCCTTATTTCCGATTGCCGGGTTCTCTTTGCGGTGAAGGTGGGGAATTTGGCCAAAAGCAGGCTGCAGCTGGCCGGTGTCTCCGTCTTGGAGAAACCGGGGTTCATTGAGGACCTGCTGCAGGAGTACATCCGGTATCTCCGGCGGCCGCTTCTGGGAAGGTGGAAAAGGCGGGACCTGATGGACGATCATCCTTGCTTTTCCGCCAAGGCCCACAACACCAGAGGGCGGCTGCACCTGCCCGTCAGTCCCACCTGCAACATCCGGTGCCGCTTCTGCGTGCGCAAGCAAAACGCCTCGGAAAACCGGCCGGGGGTGGCGGCGGGCTTGATCAAGCCGGAGGAGGCGGTGGAGGTGGTGCAAAGGGCCTTGACCCTCTGCCCGGAGATCTCCGTGGTAGGCATCGCCGGACCGGGGGATACCCTCGCCAGCCCCCATGCCGTGGAAACCTTCCGCCGGGTCCATGCCGCGTACCCGGAGCTCATCAAGTGCCTCTCCACCAACGGGCTGGAACTGCCGGGGAAAGCCTCGCTCCTTTGGGAAGTAGGGGTGCGCACTATCACGGTGACGGTCAACGCGGTGGCACCGGAGGTGTTGGAGCAAGTGGTGGCCTGGGTGAAAGGCGGCCGGGATTTGATCGCCGCCCAACTCACCGGCATTGAGGAATGTGCGGCCCTGGGCATGCTGGTAAAGGTCAATACGGTGCTTATCCCCGGCATCAACGATAAGCACATCGCTGCCATTGCCAAAGCGGTCAAAGCTGCCGGGGCTGAGCGGCAAAACATCATCCCCCTCATTCCCCAAGGGGAGTTGCGAGACACCCCGCCGCCCACTTGCGAGGAGATTGAGCGGGCCCGGCAGGAAGCGGGGCAATACATCGAGCAGTTCCGGCACTGCCAGCACTGCCGGGCTGACGCCTGCGGCATCCCGGGGCTTAGCGATTTATCCCGGGAGCTTTATGCCGGGCGAGAACTGGAGACTTTTTCCCATGGATAAGGAGGAAAATTATGAAGTTTGTTAACAGTTTGACGGAGCTAATCGGGAACACGCCCCTTTTGCGTCCCAACAATTACCTGCAAGCTCACAATCTAGCGGGGGCGGAGGTGCTGTTGAAGCTGGAATATTTTAACCCCCTCGGCAGCGTGAAGGACCGCATTGCTTACTCCATGATCGTCGCGGCGGAGGCCCAGGGGAAGCTGACCAAGGGCACCACCATCATCGAGCCCACCAGCGGCAACACGGGTATCGGCGTGGCTTTCGTGGCGGCGGCCCGGGGTTACCGGGTGATTTTGACCATGCCGGAAACCATGAGCGTAGAGCGCCGCAATCTTTTAAAGGCCCTCGGGGCCGAGTTAGTGTTGACTCCAGGAACTGAGGGCATGAAAGGTGCCGTGCGGCGGGCGGAAGAGCTTCACGCCCAGATACCGGACAGCATTATCCTACAGCAGTTTGACAACCCGGCCAATCCGGAGATCCACCACCGGACCACGGCGGAAGAAATCTGGGCCGATACCGGCGGTACAGTGGATATTTTCGTGGCGGGAGTGGGTACCGGCGGCACGGTGACCGGGGTGGGCCGCAATCTCAAGGCCAAAAACCCCAATATCCGCATTGTCGCCGTGGAGCCCTACGAGTCCCCGGTCTTGTCGGGCGGGCAGCCGGGCCCCCACTTCATCCAGGGTATCGGCGCGGGATTTGTGCCGCGCGTGTATGATGAGACGGTAGTGGATGAAGTGTTCACCGTGCGGGCCCAAGAGGCCATCGAGACGTCCCGGGAACTGGCCCGCACCGAGGGGCTCTTGGTGGGGATTTCCTCGGGGGCGGCGGCTTTTGCCGCCACCGCCATCGCCCGCCGGGCGGAAAACCGGGGAAAGCGCATCGTTGCCATCCTGCCCGACACGGGCGAGCGCTATCTCTCCACCGTTCTATACCAGTACTGAGGGGAGGACGAGGAAAATGTCAAGTTTTTTGGAGCGACCTAGGACCGCCTGTGCCCTGGGCGGGGCCCTGGCGGTGATCGGCAACCTGCCGGAGGTCATCCCGGTAGTGCACACGAGCCTCGGGTGCGGCGGCAATTTGCATAACGCCCTCGCTTTCGGGAGCGGTTACCTGGGAGGCGGGTACTGCAACGGGGCTCAAACCCCGGCCAGCGGGGTCACGGAGACGGAGATTGTCTTCGGCGGCGTAGAGCGTTTGCGGGAACAGATTAAAAGCACCCTGGAGCTCATGGACGGCCGTCTTTATGTGGTCTGCACCGGGTGCATGACGGAAATGATCGGCGATGACACGGAGGGGGTGGTCAGCGATTTCCAGGAGGAGGGCTATCCCGTGATCGCCGTCAGCACCCCTAGTTTCAAGGGAGACAGCTATTACGGTTACGAAATCGCTCTGGACGGCATCTTTAACCGGTACCTGCCGCAAGCGGCGGCAAAGAACCCGAAGCTGGTGAATCTCTTTGGGCTGGTGCCGGGTTATGATCCCTTCTTCCGGGGAGACCTGGAGGAGATCGCCAGGCTATTGACGGAGCTGGGGCTGGAAGTGAATACCTTCTTTACCCCGGACCAGACCTTCGCCAACGTGCTGTCCGCGCCGCAAGCAGCCCTCAACATTGTGCTGTCCCGGGTGCGGGGGGTGGATTTCGCTAAAAGATTTGAGGCCAGGCACGGAACCCCTTACCTGGTTACCGATTTGCCCATCGGGCCCGAGGCCACGGACCGGTTCTTGACGGCAGTAGCCGAGCGGTTCGGCTTGGACCCCACCCCGGTCATCGAAAAGGGCAACCGGGAATTCTACGGTTACTTCGCCCGGGCCGCAGATGCTTTCTGTGACCAGGACCTGAAGTTCTACTTCATCACGGTCACCAATGCCACCTATGCCCTCCCCCTGGCCCATTACCTCAAAACGGAGCTGGGCTGGGTGCCGGCGGACTGCTTTGTCACCGACAGCCTCACGGAGGAGGAGAAAGGGGCCCTGGCCGGTGACATCCCCCTCACTTTTGCCACCGGGGTGCAGGAAATCGCGCGGCTCATTAATCTACGGCACCCCCGCTACCGGGGCCAGCGCTATTTTGATGATTTGTCGCCCCTTTACATCGTCGGGAGCAGTTTAGAGAAAAGAACGGCCCAGGCCCGGGGAGCGCGGCACTTGTCCGTGAGCTTTCCCGTTTACGACCGGCTGATCACCGATCGCGGTTACGCGGGCTACCGCGGCGGACTGCACTTATTTGAGGATTTGATCGGGCAGATTATGTCCGTGAAACCATAGGAGGTGCTTTCATGAGTTATTACGAACAAGGCGTGCCGCCGGTGCGAGACACCAGGCTTCAGATTGGAGACGCCTACGCCGGTCACGCCGCCGACCTGGTGCGCTGCGCCCGGGAAGGGTGCCTGCTCCTCAAGGGGCGCAGCTTTTGGCAGGCCGGTTCCTGCCAGATGGCTTTGACTCTCATGATGGCCACTACAGTGGAGAACTCCGTCATCGTGCTGCATGCCCCGGGGGGATGCGGGGCCTACCTGCACCAGATTTCCTTTCAAGCGGCGAAAGGGTGGAGGCAGCGGGGCAAAGCGGTACCACCCGTACCCTGGCTGACCACCAACCTCACGGAAGCGGATGTCATCGGCGGCGGGGAAAAGAAACTGCGGGAAACCATCGAGTACGCGGACCGGGAGTTTCGCCCCGAGATCATCTTCGTGGTGGTCACCTGCGCCCCCAGCATCATCGGCGATGACGTGGAGGAGGTGATCCGGCAGGTCCGGTCCACGGTGTCCGCGGAGGTGGTCAGTCTACACTGCGCCGGTTTCCGCACCCGGGTGGTGGCCAGCGCCTATGACGCCTTTTACCACGGCCTCCTGCGGGGTTTGGAGTTGTCCCCAAAGCCCTGGGTGGATTTCCGTCCTTTAAACCCTCATCTTGCGGAAAACGAACTGGCGGAGAAGCAGTACCGGTATCAAAAAAGCCGTACGGTAAATGTCTGGAACGCCACCAGTATCGGTCCTCAGGATGAGCGGGAAGTGGAGCGGTTGCTGAAGGCCCTGGGACTGAAGGTGCGGTTTTATGCCGAATACTCTTCCCGGGACGAACTGCGGCAGGTGACGGAGGCGGCCTTGAACGTCAGCCTGTGCAACGTCCATGACGATTACATGCTGAAATACCTGCAGGAGAAGTTCGGCATGCCCTATGTGATTGCCGGCATGCCCGTGGGATTCCGGCATACCAGGCACTGGTTGCGGCAAATCGCGGCCCATTTCGGTCTGGAAGAGGAAGCGACCCGCCTGGCGGACTACGAGGAGAGGCTCGCGCGGGAGGCCATGGAGCCCTGGCTGGCGCAGGTGCAAGGCAAACGAGTGCTAATCTGCGGCGGTGTGGTGCGGGCCGGGGCGGAAGCGACGGCTCTGGCGGAGCTGGGCTTTGAGGTGATTGGCATCCGGACCTACCATTACGACGAAGGGGCGGAGCCGGTCATGGCAGAGGTGGCGGCGGCCTTGGGGGAAACGCCGGTGACGGTGAGCAACCAGATGTTTGAGTTAACCCACCAGATCAAGACCTTGAAGCCGGACCTGGTGATCTCCCATAACGGCACCCAGGGGTATATCGCCAAGCTGGGGGTCCCGTCCATCCAGCTCTTCGACGTGGACCGGGTGTTCTTCGGGTACACGGGCTTATACCAGATCCTGCGGCGGATTGTGTTCGAGCTGAAAAACACTTCCTACCGGGAAAGACTGGCCCGGCACGTTAAGCTGCCGTATAAGCAGGGTTTCTTTGAAGGGGACACCTTCAAGTATATTAAAGACTAAAACCGAAAAGGAGAGGAAGAGTATGAAGCGTTTCCTGATCCTCCTGTGGGTCCTTGGCATGTTGGTGGGGCTAACCGCCTGCGGCGGGACGGCGCAAAACACAGGGGATACCCCGCCGCCGGCACCGGCGGTAGAAACGCCCAAAACCCAGGCAGAGTTGGAGGAAGAAGCCTGGCGGCAAGAGCCCGCTTACGGCACCACCCTGCATATCGGGTATAACGGTTCCCTCTGCCAGGTCGGCATTGCCATAGCGTATCTGAAAGGTTTCTTTGCCGAGGAAGGGTTAGACGCGGAACTCACCAGGTCCGGGGACGGCACCCAGGAAGCCGTCAGCGCGGCTCTGGCCGGCGGCAAGATTGACACCACGGCGGGGATGATCGCCGGGTGGCTGAAACCCGTCACCGAGGGCATTGACCTGCGCTTCACCGTGGGGCTGCATACCGGCTGCTCCTCGGCCTTTGTGCTGACGGACTCGGATATCACCAAGTTTGAGGAAGGGCAAACGGTGGGCTTCGGCGGCGGTATCGGCGGTGTTTACCACAACATCGGTCTGGTCTTTGCCGCCCGGGAAGGTTTTACCAAGGACCAGCTGATTTGGAAGGACTTCGGTGATGCCTCGGCCCTGTTGGGTGTACTGCAAAACGGGGACGCCGACGTGGTCATTGTGTCCGACCAGATCGCGGAGAAATGGGTGAAAGAGGGGCTGGTGCGGCGGATCTATTCCCAGCACGAAGGGAAATTCGCCGATGACGCTTGCTGCGTGCTGGCCATTCGCGGTGATTTCTACGATGCCAACCCCATTACCTCCAAGAAAATCAGCCGCGCTATTTATAAAGCCTCCAAGTGGGTGGATGCCAGCGAGGAAAACAAGCGAGAAGCCGCCCAACTGCTCCTGGAGCAGGGCTACATTTCCGGCACCGTGGATTATGCCGTGGAGTTATTGAAAATGTTCAAGTTCGGCCTCGATACCGCCACGGCGGAAAGGTCCATTTACACGGCGGTAGACGAATACAAGCAGCTTGGCATTATTGACCCCGATATCAACGTGGAGGACGTGAAAAAGCAAATCTGGAGGCCTCTTGATCTTGAATAAGAATATCCTTTCCGCACCGCCGGTTCCGGCGGTGCGGAAAGGGATAAAGGAAGATGCCGGTATGAATGGTAATTTGACCGCTTGGGAATTGAGACAATTGGAAGCCAAACCGCAGTCAGCACAAGCCCGGTTAGTTAACCGCTTGATCAGTCTTTTACCCGTCCTGTCAGCTTTGCTGGTGCTCTTAAACTATAAGCTGGTACCCAACAAAAAGGTGATGATCGCCTTTCGCCCCTATGAACCGACTAATCTCTACGCCTATTTTATCGGAGTTTTCCTGGTTGCTTTCACCTGTATGTTCATCATCTCGCTCTTTTCGCCCAAGTTCTATGAAAAGTGGCGCAGCGCCTCGCCCCTGTTGACGGCGGTGTTCTTGCTTCTCTTTGCTTACGACTGCGCCACCATCAAATTGAGGCTGCTCCATGCCACCTATTTCCCGGCCATCGACGATGTTTTGCATGCCCTCGTGAGTGAGCGGGAGCTGCTCTGGGTTAACTTCTGCCACTCGGTGGTGCTATTGTTCACCGGCTATTTGTCCGGCGCGGCGGCGGGGCTCCTCTGCGGTATCCTGGGCGGGTATTTCAAAACGGCCCGGTACTGGATCCTGCCGCTGGTAAGGGTCTTAGGGCCCATCCCGGCTAACACCTGGCTACCCGTGATCCTGGTGCTGCCGTTTATCTCCCTGTTCCAAGGGGCGGTGTTCATGATCGCCCTCGGGGTGTGGTACCCCGTGACCATGACCACCATGAACGGTGTCATCAACATCCCGGTGCACAATTACGAAGTAGCCAAGACTTTCGGCGTGAGCAAGTGGAAAATGCTTTATCAGATCGCCATCCCGGCGGCTTCACCCTTCATCTTTCAAGGCTTAACTCAGGGCATGGGCATTGCCTGTACGGTACTTTTGATTGCGGAGATGATGGGGGTGGAGGCCGGCGTGGGCTGGTACATCAACTGGCAGCGGGGTTACGCCGAGTTTGACAAGGTCTATGCCGCCATCATCATTCTTTGCTTAACCTTTTTTGCGGTGAATGCCATTTTGAATGCGGTGAAGAAAAGAGCTCTCCGCTGGCGGGAGGATAAGCTATGAGCGCTAAGATTAGGATCGAGAATGTCACGAAGATTTTCCCCAAGCAAACGGAAGAAGGGACTATCACGGCTCTGGAAAACATCAACTTGGAGATTGAGGAAGGTGAATTTGTCTCGCTCCTTGGGGCCAGCGGTTGCGGCAAGTCCACTTTGCTGCGGATCATGGCCGGGTTGGAAGTGCCCACCCTGGGGCAGGTCTGGTTTAACGGGGAGAAAGTGGAGGGCCCCAGTCCCAAACGGGGATTAGTTTTCCAAGAACATTCCCTCTTTGCCTGGCTGACGGTCCGGCAGAACATTGAGTTTGCCTTGAAAGCCACCAAAAAGTACGAAGGCAGGGCCCAGGTGGATCAATGGCTGGAAATGGTGGGGCTAAAGGACTTTGCCAACAACTTTCCCCATCAATTGTCCGGGGGGATGCGGCAAAGAGCCGCCCTGGTGCGAGCCCTGGCGGTCTCGCCGGAAGCTTTGATGCTGGATGAACCGTTAGGGGCTTTAGACAGTTTTACCCGGATGAACCTGCAGGACGAGTTAATCCGCCTCTGGCAGGAGCGGGGCAACACGATGATTATGGTCACCCACGACGTAGACGAGGCCATTTACCTGAGCCGCCGGATTGTGATCATGTCCCCCCGCCCGGGCCGGGTGGCGAAGATCCTCGAGGTGCCCATGAGCTATCCCCGCAACCGGGCCCAGGGAGATTTCACCGCCCTGCGCACCCAGATCCTGAAATTCATGAATTTTGCCCAGGATCTTCAGGAAGAGTATACGATATGAGCAGGCTTTTTGCCCTTCATGCCCTAGGAATGTGCTTCCAAGAACATTCCTAGGGTATTTTGGTGATTGGCCGGCTGGGTGGTTCGGCCAGCGAAGAAGTCGACGGAAATGGCGACTTTTCATAACTCATACTTGATTTTTTCCGAGGAGTAGTGATTGTAGGGAAGGCGCCGTTCTTTGTGCAACCGTCCAATAAGAATAAACGGAGGGATATTTTCTTCAGCACAAAAAAGCTTGATATGGGTTAGTGAGTAGTTTCCTTTGTGCACAAATTCAGCGTACCTCTCCGGAGTAATTAATGTGTTGGCCGCAAAATCATCGGCTTTGTCTTCAGCATCGCTGTTTATCAAATCATCATAGTCAATTAACCGGTCATCAACATCTCCGTTGATAATGTGCCCGATTTCATGGAAAAATGTGAACCAAAAAACATCGGCAAATTTATGCCTATTGGTCATGATTAAACTCAAGGAATCATCGTTGTTTTTTTTGATCAGACCCTGAACCGGCGCACCCCTAAAGTGTTTAACGATCGCAAATTTAATGCCGCATTCAGCGAGCAAAGCCGTTAGCCTGACTTGGATTTCAGCAAAACTGGCAAACATCAATTCTTTGATTCTGGGTATTTTCCGTTTCAACTGATCTATATCCAGTTTTTGTTCAATTTGTTGGCTTTCCATTAGCAAATCACACATTCGCAGCCAGGTGAACAAGACGAAGGGGTCCACATTCACGGCAGTGGCTAAGCGATAAGCGCCGGTTTGAGATACGGCCGGGATTTGGGTCAAATTACTGACGTTAAGTAGCTTTCTTAGCTGGACCACAAGTATTGCTCCATGGGCTTCCAGTTCTAGAAATCCTAGTTCTTTCAGGTATTCGATGATATGGGTCAATCTTTTTAGAATATTGACCTCTTCCTGTGAAATTCGGTTGAAATCTTCAAAATCTGCCAGTTCTTTGTCATAGTTGGCCTGCAGATTAATCCAAAAGCTGGCATCAATCCCTAACGCGTATTCTAGTTTCTTGGCAAGTGAAACAGAGATAGCCTTTTGGCCATTAATCACATTGCTGATATATGCTTCAGTTAAGCCAACTCTGGCGGCCAGTTCTTTCTGGCTCATTTTTCGGTCTTCTAGAATCTCTCTCAACGTTTCGCCTGGATGAATAATCAATTCAAGGGATAAGCCATTCATGTTTTGAGCCATGATAATCCATCACCCCCTTAATAATGACAGAATCACAATTCTGGAAAGATCTAAGGTCGAAGCTTTCTACAATGGGCTTCACGATAAGTCTTATTTGACCTGAAACACTAATTCCAAAATATCCTTTGAGATTACCAGTAAGTGGATGAGGTTTGCCAAGGCCGGTGTCCAGATATATAGCGAAATTGTCAGCAGCCTTCAATTGATCACATCGTTTTTTGATGCTTTTGGTTAAATCTTTTCCAATTTTCCTCTGCATTAACTCAAAATCGCCGAAATATTTTTGTACGGCTTGACTTTCGTATTGGAACTTCACACCAGGCATCGCCACCCCATTTTATGGCTAAATTGAATTAACCAATTGGTTAATAACATTATACGCCAGTAGTGGCGAGCTGGCAACATGGCGCAGAAAAAAACTTCTCTAGGAAGAGTCCATATGAAGTATTCAATATTGTGAGCCTCCTGGTATTGCTGGCTTAATCTTCAACCCATGGATCTGCTGGGTCTGGGCGGGACCGGGACGGGAATTGAGGGGTTAATTACGAGCGGGTGGTTAATAGCAAACAAAGTCGCCGGCGTTTTGGGATAAATAGTTCTTGCAAGTCCTGTTTCCAGCAGTTTAGTAGCGGCTTGAAACAGCTTTTGTGCGCCCGGCAGGGGCTGGCTTAGGGGTGAAAGTCCCGAAGGGCGAAGGTAGCAGTAGCCGTAGCTTAAGACAAGGGTATCCGTCGTGAGGCGGAAACTGAAAGAAGTCGGCGGCAAACCTCCGGCCCGACGAACAGGAACCACATAAGAGGCTAGCAGCAGTTGGATGAGCTTGCAGAACAAAGCAAAGTCCTTGCTACCAAAGGCTGCCGAGAGTAGATGTGGCGGGTAGATGGAGGGAAAGACAGCGCCCTTACCCCAGGAGGTCTGCCGGTAACGCCGGTGGTACCGGTAACCCAGACTGAGAAGTCTGGCTGGACCGGTAGAAGTCAGCAGAGGCCATAGTAGCCGGTAGAGACGTCAAACCGGTGAAGGGCCGAATACGAAGCGAGGGATGGACTTGGTAAGTTCGAGAGATACGCAGAGACAGCAGAAAACCCCATACGGGGCCTGCCGTAGGGAGGAAGCGGTGAATACGCAGGGGACCTATGGAGGGCCGAGTGTACCTCCGGCACAAACCAAGACCCCATCCCGCGGATGCGATGATAACCGCTTGATGGAGAAGGCGCTGGACAGGAAGAATCTCCTGCCGGCTCTACGACGGGTAGAGGAGAACAAAGGCGCTCCCGGGGTTGACGGAGTAACGGTAAAAGAACTTCGTGACTACATACGGGAGCATTGGGCTAGAATTGAGCAAGAACTCCTTAAGGGAACCTACCAGCCCCAACCGGTGCGCCGGGTCGAAATCCCGAAACCCAGCGGCGGGACAAGGCTGTTAGGCATTCCCACCGTCATGGACCGCCTTATCCAGCAAGCCCTCCTGCAAGTACTGACCCCTATCTTCGACCCCGAGTTTTCGCCGTTCAGTTACGGATTTAGACCCGGACGGCGAGGACACGATGCGGTGAGACAGGTGAGGAAGTGCGGATTGGATAAGCTATTATGCCTTAGCTGAAACACCCAGCAAGTTTCAAGAACTCGAGGGGTGGCTGAAGAGAAGAGTAAGAATGTGTGTCTGGAAGCAATGGAAGCGCATCCGGACCCGGTACCGTGAACTGAGGGCGCTGGGTCTACCTGAGAAAGCAGTACATCTCATGGCCAATGCCCGCAAAGGGCCATGGCGCATGTCTCAGGTATTAAACAGTGCCCTGGACACCGCTTATTGGCAGCGCCAGGGCCTCATGAGTTTCACTGCACGTTATCATCAAATTCGTCAAGCTTGGTGAACCGCCGTATACCGAACGGTACGTACGGTGGTGTGAGAGGACGGGGGTTAATCGCCCCCTCCTACTCGATTTTTTGCCTCCCGGTACGGGTTGGTGGCAGAACCGGGCAGCCGGGACCTCTTGGTGGCGGCGCCGTGCCGGGAATTGGTTGTAAACTCCCTACAAGGAGGTGTTGACAGGTCAGCCGGGGTAGGTTATTATTATGAATAAGTTAGATATATCTAACAAAATTAGATTAATTGAATATTATTTGTGGACACTAACATTCTGAAGGGGGTGAGCAGTTTCTTCCCTTTTAGAGGAAGAACGGGGCACACCATGAGATTGAGATACCTGGTGGTTTTACTGGTCGCGTTATCCCTGACCTCCCTTTTCGTGGGAGTCAGTCCAATATCTCCCTGGGACATATTCAGTTTATCGGAAAAACAAGTACAGACCCTGGTCATCAGCCGCCTGCCCCGGCTGCTTAGCATTATCCTGGCGGGTTCGGGCTTAAGCATCGCCGGTTTAATTATGCAGCAGTTGAGCCGTAACAAGTTCGTCTCACCCACCACTGCCGGGACCATGGATGCCGCCAGCCTGGGCATTTTGGTGGCCATCCTGGTATTTCCGGAAGCGGGCCTCATGGAAAAACTGGTGATTGCTTTTGGCTTTGCCCTCGCCGGGTCCCTGCTCTTCATGCAGGTGCTGGAAAGGGTGAGATACCGGGAGACCATTCTCATTCCCCTGGTGGGGCTGATGTTCGGCAACATCACCGGTTCCGTGACGGCTTTCTTCGCCTACAAGCACAACCTGATCCAAACGGTCAACACCTGGTTGCACGGGGATTTCTCCGGTATTCTAAAAGGACGCTACGAACTGCTGTACCTCGGTGTACCCCTCATGGTGCTGGCCTATCTTTACGCCGACCGCTTTACCGTGGCTGGCCTGGGGGAGGATTTCGCCACCAACCTGGGGCTTAATTACCGGCAGGTGGTTCACGTGGGCCTTGTCATCGTGGCTTTGGTGACGGCGGTGGTGGTGCTCACGGTGGGCATGCTGCCTTTTCTGGGGCTGATCGTTCCCAATATCGTCACCATGTATCGCGGGGACAATTTGAAAGGCAGCTTGCCCCACGCGGCGGTGCTGGGAGCGGTTTTTGTGCTGGGCTGCGATATTGCCGGCAGGCTCCTCATCTTTCCTTACGAGATTTCCATCGGGATGATGGTGGGGGTCATCGGCAGCGGTTTGTTCCTGTACTTGTTGTTAAGGAGAATGTGGGCTCATGAAACATAAGCGGGTGTTATGGATTCTGGCAGCACTGGCCGCGGCACTGGTCATTATTTACCTGGTCATCGACGTGGGCGGTCATTGGGATTACGCTCTCCCCCGCCGCGGTAGAAAAATCATGGCTATCCTACTTACCGGGAGCGCCGTGGCTTTTTCTACCGTGGTTTTTCAAACGATCATCAACAACCGGATCTTAACCCCGGCGATTATGGGTTTGGATTCCCTCTACTTGCTGCTGCAAACGGCCATTGTCTTTCTGGCCGGTTCCGAGACCCTGACCATGATGAACAAGCAGCTGCATTTTGTCATCAATGTGGGCTTAATGATCCTTTTTGCCGGGTTGTTATATAAGCTCCTGTTCCGCCGGGAGAACCAAAACATCTACTTTTTATTGCTGCTGGGGATTATCTGCGGTACCTTTTTCCAGAACGCGGCGTCTTTTATGCAAGTGTTAATCGATCCCAATGAATTCCTGGTGGTCCAGGACCGGATGTTTGCCAGCGTCAACAATGTCAATGGCGATCTCTTATGGATGGCTGGTGCCGGGATGATAGCGGTCGTCTGGTTTTGCCGGCCTAATCTTCAATACCTGGACGTACTGGGTCTCGGCCGGGATCAGGCCGTGAATTTAGGGGTCAATTACGAGGGGGTGGTGAAACAGCTGTTGGTGCTGGTGGCCATTTTGACCGCCATAGCCACCGCCTTGGTGGGACCGATTACTTTCTTGGGCTTGCTGGTGGCCAATACGGCTTACCGGCTCCTGCCGACCCATCGCCATGGGTACATCATTCCCGCGGCCATACTGATCAGCTGTATCGCCCTGGTGGGCGGGCAATTGCTGGTAGAGCGGGTCTTCACTTTCAAAACCACCCTCAGCGTGGTCATCAATTTCCTCGGGGGAATCTTTTTCATTTACCTGGTGTTAAAGGAGAGTCGGTTATGATCAGGATACAAAATGTGACCAAGCGTTACGGCAGCAAGGTCGTAGTGGATCGTGTGTCCCTGGACATTGAAAAAGGGAAGATTACTTCCCTCATCGGGGCCAACGGGGCGGGCAAGAGTACCCTGCTGGCCATGATGAGCCGCTTGCTCGGCAAGGATGAAGGTCAGATCTTCGTGGAAGGTAAGGAAATCGGTGCCTACGACAGCAATGAGCTGGCTAAAAAGCTGTCGATCCTTAAACAGTCCAATCACCTCAACATCCGCTTGACGGTGAAGGACCTGGTGAGCTTCGGCCGGTTCCCCTATGCCAAAGGGCGCCTGACGCAAGAAGACCGGGACCATGTCCACCAGGCCATTGCCTACCTGGAACTGGAGGATGTAGCCCACAAGTACCTGGACCAGTTGAGCGGCGGCCAAAGGCAGCGAGCCTTTATCGCCATGGTGCTGGCCCAGGACACGGATTACATCCTCCTAGACGAGCCTTTGAATAATCTTGATATGAAGCACTCCGCCCAGATCATGAAAATCCTGCGGCGGCTGGTGGACGAACTGGGCAAGACCATGGTCATCGTCCTCCATGATATTAATTTTGCTTCTTTTTATTCCGATACCATTGTGGCCATGAAGGACGGCAGGATTGTCAAGGAGGGACAAACGGATGCAATGATGGATTCCCGGGTGTTGGAGCATGTGTATGAAATGAATATACCTATTCAAATGGTAAACGGCCGTCGCCTGGCCGTGTATTTCTAAAATGATGATATAAGGAGTGGTAGAGTTGAAGAAGCTTATTTCATTAGTACTTATGCTCGGCTTAGCCTTGTTCAGTGCCGCGTGCAGCTCCACCGGGTCCTCGGGCGGTCAGACCGAAGCGGCCAATCCCTCTTCTGACGGCAATGCCGCGGCGGTAGAGACCGGCGGGCCGGAGACCGTGAAAGTGGTCCACCAGTTGGGGGAAACCGAAGTGATCAAGAACCCGCAAACGGTGGTGGTCTTTGACTTCGGCAGCCTGGATACTCTGGACAAACTGGGCGTGAAGGTAAAGGGCTTGCCCAAGAGCCAGGTGCCCAGCTACCTGTCCCATTACAATTCCGACGCTTATGAAAACGCCGGGGGCTTAATGGAACCGGATTTTGAAGCCATTAACGCCATGAAGCCGGACTTGATTATCATTTCCGCCAGGCAGTTAGACATGTATGAGGAGTTTGCGAGCATTGCTCCCACTATTTATCTCGGCGTGGACAATACCCGCTACATGGAATCCTTTAAAGCCAACGCCGAAACCCTGGGCAAGATTTTCGGCAAGGAGGCGGAGGTGAAGGAGGAGTTGGAGAAAATAGACAACGTCGTGGCGGAACTCAGGGAGAAGGCGGCTGACGCCGGTGACAAGAAGGGTTTGATTGTGCTCACCACCGGCGGGAAAGTGAGCGCTTACGGGCCCGGTTCCCGTTTCGGGGTCATTCACGATGTGTTCGGCATTAAGCCCGTGGATGAAAACATTGAGGTCTCCACCCACGGCATGAGCATCTCTTTCGAGTACATTGCCGAGAAGAACCCGGACTACCTGTTCGTCGTGGACCGGGATGCGGTGGTGGCCGGCCAAGCGGCGGCTAGGGAGGTGATGGAAAACGACCTGGTGAAGAACACCAAAGCTTACCAAGATGGGAAGATTATCTACCTGGATCCTAACTACTGGTACCTGTCCGGTGGCGGATTAATCTCCGTCAGCGCCATGGTGAACGAAGTCGCCTCCGTTTTTGAATAAACAACTCGTTCCAAGTCCTGTTTCCAGCCGTTTAATAACGGCTGGAAACAGGTTTTTTTATAACCACGGCGGGCCTGGCTGCGGGAGCGGAACAAACCATTGACAATATTATATAAGTGTAATAATATAATAATTAAATATTATAAAAGGGGAATATGGGATGTCGTTAAAATTCGGCTTATTGGGACTCTTGAACTACGGTAAGATGACCGGCTATGAATTAGACAAAGCTTTCAAGGAATCCCTCCATTTCTTCTGGCAGGCCCAAACCAGCCAGGTTTACCGGGAACTGAACGCCATGGAAAAGGAAGGCTGGCTCACTTCAGAGCTGGTGTACCAGGAGGGAAAGCCAAATAAAAAGGTTTATGCCATTACGGAGCAAGGCAGAGCGGCCCTACACCGGTGGCTGTCTGAGGAAGATACCGGGGGAGCGTTCCCCGTGCGCAGTGCTTTTTTGATGAAAATCTTCTTTGCCGGGGAAGTCAGCCGGGAAAAGGCCATATCCATGCTGGAGGATTATAAGGAAAAGTGCCTCGCCAGTTTGGAAGCCCTAAAGGACACGGCCCGAAGCATCCATCACTACAGCCAGCTGGTGCCGGATCGGGAAAAGGCCGTCTACTGGCAGGCTACGGCCAACTTCGGGCGTCATTACTACGAAATGTGTGTGCGCTGGGCGGAGGAAACCATCAAAACGCTGGAGGGCAGTGACCTATGAAGGTTCTGGTTTTGAACGGCAGCCCCAGAGGGGAGAAGAGCAATACCCTGAAACTCACGGAAGCTTTTCTGGAGGGGTTAACCGGCTCGCGACCCGTTACCTGGGATATAGTCCACGTCTACCAAAAAAACATCGGGCATTGCCGGGGTTGCTTCCACTGCTGGACGAAAACGCCGGGGCAATGTGTCCTCCGGGACGATATGGATTATTTGCGAGAACAATATCTCGCTGCGGACCTCATCATCTGGAGTTTTCCCTTGTACTACCTGGGCATGCCTTCCAAGATCAAGGCTTTTCTTGATCGCTTGCTTCCATTAAACTTACCATTCATTGAAGTCAGGGATGACGGCAGTTGTCTGCATCCGGCCCGCTATGATTTGTCAGGGCAACAACATGTCTTGATTTCCACTTGTGGTTTCTGCTCTACCGAACACAATTATGAGCCTCTCATCAGCCAATTTGAGCTGCTTTTTGGAGACCGGCTGACTCAGATTTGCTGCCCGGAAGGGGAATTATTCAGCATACCTCAATTACGAGCCAGAACTTCGGAGTATTTGGCTTTCGTCAAAGAAGCGGGAAGGGAGTACGGGAGACAAGGGGCCATTTCCCCGGAAACCCGGCAGAAACTGGCGGAGCTGCTGTACCCGCCTGAGGTTTTCCTGGAAATGGCTAACGCCAGTTGGGGCATTCAAGAAGCAGGCTCGTGCACCGGCCCTGCCGAGGCATCCTACCGGCTGTTAAAGCAGATGGCAGCTTTATACAATCCAAAAAGCTTCGCAGGAAAGGAAATTGTCATTGAGATCCATTTTACCGATATCCCAAAAACTTACCAGCTCCGCTTGGGTCCGGAGAAATGTACCCTGTACACGGGTGATTTTATCCCCTATACCACCCGGATAGAGACAACTTATACCACTTGGGTGCAAATCTCCGAAGGAAAGCTCCAGGGCGCCGCGGCCATGATGAAGGGGCAATTTAAAGTGGCCGGGGATTTTGATACCATGTTGAAATGGGATGATTTCTTCGGCACCAATAAGGCTCTTGCCGGGCAACCGGATAAGCAGGGCAGGAAAACCAACATGCTGCTGCTCCTTCTACCCTGGCTCCTTTTATGGGCGCTGCTGCCTGTTGAGGAAACTTGGGGCAGTGTGGCGGCTGTTTTGACCTGTGCTTTGCTCCCGGCTCTTTCCGGGCTTTGGCGGACCACACCTTATGAAAAAGGGAGTATTATTCTGGTGACGGCTATTGGGGTCTTGGGATTGCTGCAGGTGGATCGGACTGTTTTGGTCTGCATGTCTTATCTATTGTGCGGGCTCATGTGGCTGGCTTCCGTGGCTGCCGGTATTCCTTTGTCAGCCTTTTATTCCGCCGACCGGTATGGTGGAGAAGCAGCTTTTCAGAATCCCTTATTTCTGAAAACAAATCGCATGCTCACGGGAGCCTGGGGAGTAGTTTTTTTGATTCTCGCCCTGGGAAACTTCTTTCTGCTTTCCGGTTCTGCCGCGGCATATTCAGGTCTCATCAGTGCCGGCCTTTCTGCCCTAATGGGTTTGTTTACCAACCGGTTCTCCAAATGGTATCCCGCCTGGGTGGCCAGGGCTTGATGGTCTTTCTGCTTGCCTGGCAGGGAGTTGGGAATATTTTGGCGAATTTGGCCTTTAGCCGGAGGCAAACATAGATTGAAGATGAAGGGGTGGATGCCATGGCTAAGAAAAGGCTGCTTTGGACCGTCGTGATTCTTGCCGTGCTGGTGGTGGGGCTCAATTTGCTGGTGGGCTTTGCCAGGGATGTGGAACCGGTGGAACCGGAGCGCATTGCATGGTTAGAGAACACCCTTATTATGCACAGGGGCTTTCATGACAACAACCAGAGCATCCCGGAGAATTCCCTGGCGGCTTTTGCCGCGGCTGTCGAGGGCGGCTACATCATCGAGTTGGATGTGTCCATGACCAAAGACAAGCAGCTGGTGGTGTTCCACGACAAGAAGCTGAAGCGGGTCTTCGGGGTGGATAAGTACCTGAGCGAAGTCACCTACGAGGAGCTGTCCCAGTATCGCCTTTTTGACACGGAGGAAAGGGTGCCTCTGTTTCGCGAGGTACTGGATTTCGTAGACGGCGGGTGCCCCTTTTGATTGAGATTAAGAACGAAGGGACCGTGGGGGAGATGGAAAGACTCGTCTACCTGGAGCTGCAGGATTACGAAGGCCCGTACGCCATCCAGTCCTTCAATCCTTTTACCCTGAAGTGGTTCCGGGAGAACGCCCCGGAAGTCCTGCGGGGCCAGCTGTCAGGCAGTTTCATCGTCAGTGATTACGAGGTGGAGTACGCGGGAACGACCC
>DULZ01000076.1 GCA_012840125.1 Clostridia bacterium
AATTGGGCCGGCAGTTATCCCGCCAGTCTCAGCGGTGGTATGCAGCAAAGGGTCGGCTTGGCCAGGGCCCTGGCTAACGATCCGGACATTTTGCTCATGGATGAAGCGTTCAGCGCCTTGGATCCACTCATCCGTAAGGAGATGCAGGATGAGCTGTTGGAACTCCACTCCCGCCTGCGCAAGACGATTTTGTTCATTACTCACGACTTAGATGAGGCTTTAAAGCTGGGCGACAGGATTGCCGTCATGAAAGACGGGGAAGTCGTCCAAGTTGGCACTCCTGAAGAAATCCTTACTAACCCGGCCAATGATTATGTAAGAGATTTTGTTCAGGATGTAGATCGAGGAAAGGTACTAACTGCCCGCAGCATTATGATCAAACCGGAAGTGATCACCTCCAAAGACGGCCCGAAAGTGGCCATGCGCAAGATGAAGGAAACCGGCCTTTCCAGTGTTTTCGTAGTAGACCCTCACCGGACTTTAATGGGCATCGTGACCGCCGATGCTATCCTGGAACAGGACAACTGGGAAGCTAAACACTTGTCATCAGTCCTGATCACAGACGTTCCCACCACGTCGCCGGACACTCCGGTCAATGAACTGTTTCCCATGGCTGCTGAAACCAAGATACCGATTTCCGTAGTTGATGAGCACCATAAGTTGCTGGGGATTATTCCCCGGGTAGCCATCCTGGCGGCTATGTCTAAAAAGGAGGTCAAAGCTCTGTGAATTGGGATTTCAGCAATGGTTTCAGCGGTCTGCCCATCGGGTTTTACTTCAAAGGGCTGGTTGATTGGCTGGATCAAGCCTTGGCTCCTTTTTGGGATGTTTTGTCTGCGGTCATTTTTTGGATGGTTACTTCTTTAGAAGCAGCGTTCGGTCGTGTCCCACCGGTGATCACTATCATTGTTTTCGCTTTGATCGCCTGGAAAGCAGCCGGCAAGAAATTGAGCCTTTTTACGGTCGCCGCTTTCCTGCTGATCCTGGGCATGGATCTATGGCGCCAGACCATGCAGACCTTGTCTTTAGTGATTGTATCCACCATCATTGCTTTGCTGATCGGGATACCGCTGGGCATTTGGGCTTCCCGCAGTGATCGTTTAAGCCAGGCGTTAAGGCCGGTGCTTGACTTTATGCAGACCTTGCCGGCTTTTGTTTATTTAATCCCGGCTATCACCTTTTTCCAAATCGGCAGGGTGCCGGGGGTGATTGCTACCGTGATTTTCGCCATGCCCCCTGCCATCCGGCTCACCAATTTAGGCATACGACAAGTGGCGGAGGACGTGGTGGAAGCAGCCCTGGCCTTTGGTTCTACGCCCAATCAACTGCTGTTTAAAGTCCAGCTGCCCCTGGCCTTACCGACCATTATGGCCGGCATCAACCAGTGCATTATGCTGGCTTTGTCCATGGTGGTGATTGCCTCCATGGTGGGTGCGCCCGGCCTTGGGGAAGGGGTACTGACCGGTATCAGCCAGTACAAGCTGGACATCGGCTTTGAAGCGGGACTGGCGGTGGTGCTGTTGGCCATGTTTTTAGACAGGGTCACGGAAGCACTGGGCAAGAAGAACAATTATTAAGGGGGTATTGTCTTGAAGAGATTCAAAAAAGGCATTGTGCTGCTGCTGGTGATGAGCTGCGTGGCGGTGTTGGCCGGTTGCCAAGGGGAGACGGGAAATGCAGGTAGTACCGGGGAAAGCCGGGAAGCAAAGGGCACCATCCGTTTTGGTTACGTGAACTGGGCTGAAGGTATCGCCATGACCCATCTCCTGCAGGCGGTCATTGAAGATAAACTGGGATATGAAGTGGAAACTACCCAGGCAGATGTAGGGCCGGTGTTTCAGGGGGTGGCCCAGGGGAGTTTTGATGCTTTTGTAGATACCTGGCTGCCGGTAACTCATGCTTCATATATAGAACAGCTGGGTGACAAATTTGACGTATACGAAGATCCGGTCTATGAGAATGCCAGGATTGGTTTGGTAGTGCCGGCCTACGTGAATATCAATTCCATTGAAGAATTGAATGACCACCGGGAAAAATTCCAAAACCGCATTGTGGGCATTGATGCCGGAGCAGGCATTATGCAAAAGACGGAGGCGGCCATTGCGGAATACGGTTTGGCATTTGAATTGATCAAGAGCAGCGGTCCGGCTATGACGGCCAGTTTAGCTGATGCCATTGCCAATGAGGAATGGATTGTCGTTACCGGATGGACCCCGCACTGGAAGTTTGCCCGCTGGGATCTAAAATTCCTCGAAGATCCAAAAGGTATTTACGGGGCTGATGAGCATATCTATGTTACCGCTCGCAAAGGGCTGGAAGAGGATGCCCCTGATGTAGTGAAGCTGCTGAAAAACTTTAAGTTGAATGATGAACAGCTTGGTACTTTGGAAGACTATATTAATGAAGGCCTGGATCCGGTGGAAGCCGGTCGCAAGTGGATGAACGAAAATCCGGATGTGGTGGAGGGCTGGCTCCAGTAACCGGCTTAGTAAGGAAAATAGCAGGTCTCTAGGTTTCAGAGTTAACCCCGGGCCCCTGGCGCCTGCCGGCGGCCAAGGGCCGGCGGGTGGGCGATGGCTCTGAAATCCTAGAGACCTTTTATACTTCACTGCCGGCAAGGGGAGGTAAGGTTTACAGGTTGAGCTTCCGGTCCAACAGGTAAGAAGTGGTAACAAACAATATGATTAGCACCCCCACCAGCAGGAAAACATCGGAGCCTTTAATGATGATTTCCGGCAGGTGGTAACTGCCCTCCAGGCGATAGCTAATTTGCTGCGCTACTCTGGTGATGATTTCCGAAATGGCCAAGAAACATAGGAAAGCCACCAGCTTGCCGTATTTCAGGGAAGCAAAGATAGTCTTAGCCAGAGTTACAGACAAGTAAACCATCAACAAAAACGCTACGTAAATGCTGAGAAGCACCAGCAAAGCTTTGAGCACGTTGCCCCATTCCCGGTAGCTCAAGGCGGAGAAGTCCACCTGGATCAGCCCCAGCCGGTTAAAATACCATATGTCGAGGTAGAAGGTGAGGCCGGTGATGACCATCACCCCGGTACATTCGAGCACGACGGCCAGCAGCTTGCCGCCGAGAAACTGGTACCCGCGCAGGGGCAGGGTGAAGTCCAGGTATCCCTCGTCACTGAACAGACTCCGGTATAACCGGGCGATGTGGTCTAGAAACAGTGCCACCGCCAAGACGATGCACAGCAGGATGAGGAGGGCGGTTAGCGTTCTGGGATTGTTTCCCTCGTGCCGGAAGTTGGTGATTACGCTCAGGTTGGCGGCGAAAAAGATCACGATGCCGGCCAGGAAAAACTTCCACCGCCGCAGCCATTCGTATTTTACCAGGTTAAGCATCATCCCCGTATACCTCCTTGTAAAGCTCTTCCACGGATTTCTGGTACTCGCGCCGCAAATCATCCACATTACCCATTAAAGCTATTTGGCCGTTTTTGAGGAAGAGAACCTCATCCATGATGCTTTCAATTTCCCTGATGATGTGGGTGGCAATCACCATGGTGGCATCTTCCCGGGCGGAAGCCAAGATCATTTCCAGCACCTTTTCCCTGGAGACGGGATCCAGCCCGTTAAAGGGCTCATCCAAAAGATACAGTTTAGCCTGCCTCGACATAGCCAGCCCTATTTTTAAACGTCCCAGCATCCCCGTGGACAAGTCGGCGATTTTCTGCCGGGGCTGCAAGCCCATGGCTGTCAACCGCTCTTCCGCCAGACCCTGGGAGAAATCGGGGAAAAAGTCCCGGTAATAGCCCACGGCCTGCCCCACCGTCATCCAGCGGGGAAGGTGATTGATAGTAGGCAAGTAGGAGATCAAATGCTTGGTTTTGACACTGGGTACTTGCCCGGCCACGGCAAAGGAACCGGCCGACGGTTGGGTGATGCCTGCCAGCACCTTCAGCAGGGTGGTCTTGCCGCTGG
>DULZ01000077.1 GCA_012840125.1 Clostridia bacterium
TCGGTCACCATGGCCAGTTATCCGGACCTACACGGTTTAGTCATCCTCAAAACGGGTAACTATACGGCCCGGCACGGCAACACGGCAATGAGTTCCGTGGGCTACCTGGGTTACAGCATCACGGCGGGCATCATTCTCGGAAATTACCCGTTAGGAGAAGAGCTGTGCCGGGTGGCCATTGCCCTGGCGGACAAATACGGTAACAGCGCTTCCAGCAGCATCATTTATTTTGTGGCCGGGGCCCTGATTTCCCATTGGACCAGGCCTGCCCGGGAGGGCCTTGCTTACTTGGAGGAAGCGGTGCGACACGGCGTCGAAGCAGGGGATGTGCTGATCATGGGGTATGCCCAGGTGCTGCTCCTGGAAATGCCCTACTGGATGGGCCTTCCCTTGGAAGAATTCAAGCAGCTGGTGCACCGGAAGGGACGGATTGCCCGGCAGCTTAAGCATGACAATTTACTGAACAATGTGGCCCTCTATGAGAAACTGGTGTCCCTGTTGCAGGAGAGGGAGGAGGGCGAAACCCCGCCGGGCATCAAAGCCGCCCGGTGGCAAGAAAGCGGGGTACGGGAAATTGTTCAAAAGGACGGCGCCTCTTTGGGCACCTATCATATTCTGGACTTGTATTTAAACTACCTGGCCGGGAATTATGCGGCGGCTCTCCAAGCGGCGGAGCAAGTTTATCCTTTCATGGGTTCCATCCAGGGGTTCCTGATTAGCGCGGAGTTCGTGTTCTATCACTCCCTGGCCATTGCGGCATGTTTCCGGGAGCTCCCTGCTTGCGAACGGAGGAGGTACCGGCGGATCTTTCGCAAAAACCTGCGGCAGGTCGAGAAATGGGCTTCTTTCTGCCCGGAGAATTTTGCCCATAAACACTGGCTGCTGGCGGCGGAAAAAGCCCGGCTGGAAGGCCGCGTGGAAGAGGCCATGGGTCTCTACGACCGGGCCGCCCAATCGGCGCAAGAAAACGGTTACCGGCAGAACCAGGCCCTGGCCTGCGAGCTGGCGGCGAAGTTTTACTTATCCTTAGGCCTGAAAAGGGTGGCCGGCGCTTATATGGAAGATGCTTTCCGCGGGTACTGCCGCTGGGGGGCTTTCGCCAAAGCGGACCAGCTGGCGGCTTGTTACCCGGACTTGCTGGCCGGGGCGCGCCGGCCCGGAGAAACCTTAGAGGAAGCCCCCGCTGCTGTAAGAGAAGGGGTGGCCGGATTGGTGATGCCCGGAGCAGGCGAAATCACGGCCGGTATGGGAATGCTGCAGTTGGCCGGTGAAGCGGCGGCCGCCGCCGGTGAGGCCGGCATTCAAAAGCTGTTTGCCGCTTTCTTGGCTCATGCCATGAAAGTACTGGGGGCGGATAAGGGCTACCTGATCATGGAAAAGAGCGACGAGTTTTTTGTGGAGCTAGCGAGGGAAAACCACCGGGAGCTGCCGGCGGAGCAGGCGGTACCCTTGGAAGAGTTTCCCCTGCTCCCTAAAGCCGTCATCCGGTATGTGGCCAGGACCCTGAAAACCGTCGCTTTTAACCACCGGGAGCAGTGGGGCATCTTTGCTGTGGACCCCTACCTGGCGGAGTACAATCCCAAGTCCGTGGTCTGCTTGCCCTTGCTGTTTCAGGGCATACCTTACGGCGTCGCCTATTTTGAAAACAGCATACTGCCGGGGGTATTCGGGGAAGAACAACTGGAAGCAGTGAAATTGATGGCTGCCCAGATGGCTTATGTGAACCAGGTGAAATCCTACTTGATGCACCGGGGAGAGCGGCTGCAGAAGAAAGGCAACGGCCAGTTGGTAGAACCCCTGTCGGAGCGGGAATTGGAAGTATTGCGTTTAATTGCGGCCGGGCTGTCTAATAAAGAAATAGCGGAAAGGCTGGATATGACCGTCAACACGGCCAAAACCCACATCAGGAACATCTACGGGAAATTGCAGGTGAACCGGAGGGTACAAGCGGTGGAAAAGGCCAAGCAGATGCATATATTGTAGACCGGAGCCGTCCTCGGCTGCCGTTGTCCAGGCAGGGGAGGACGGCTTTTTTGCGGGTCTCACCCATTTGGGTGATGTGTTTCGCCCCTGTTTGTTCTATGCTTAGATTGATGCAGGCCGGCAGTCTACACCGGGTGAGGGGGGAGTGCATGCATTTCCTGGTCAGGCTTGTATTGTTTACCATACCGCTGCAGCTCGTGTGGGAGGTGATTGGCTTAGGCGTAGGATAATAAGGCAGGGTCCACGGGGCTGTTGCAGCTGGAACAAAGGAGAGACGTTAATGGCCGGTATTATCAATGCGCTGCCGTTTCCCAGTATAGGCGCTCAGGGGGAGAATTTCTCTTTGCTGGGTTCCGCCGGATTCACCCCAGGGGCTGCGGAGCATACGGTCCTCAAAGTGTATGGCGGAGTACCCTATCTGGCTTTCGTGGACGTGGCCCAGGGCTATCGCCCCACCGTAATGTACTATCACCGGAGAAAGAAACGGTGGGTTTCCCTGGGACCACCGGGTTTCTTCCGCGTGCCGGTGAATTGTACCAGCCTCTGCCTGGATCATCACGGCGTACCCTATGTGGCTTTTAAAGAAAGAATGTTAAACAGCAGGGTCTTCGTGATGCGGTACCTGGGCGGTGGCTGGCAGCAAGTCGGGGGCCCTGTGTTTTGCGGCGAGGAGATCAACTATGTTACTATCTTTGTGGAGGCAGGTACTCCCTATGTGGCTTTTACCGAAGGCCGGTCCTATCACGGCCGGGTCATGAAGTATGAAGATAACTCCGGCTGGGTGCAGGTAGGTAGGAACTTCAGCCGGAAATTCGCCGGTTATGTGTCCCTGTTTGTGGATCGAGGTATCCCTTATGTAGCGTATACGGAAGGGGAGGACGTTCCCAGGTGTACCCTTGGCAAGCTGGCGGTGATCCGGTATGAACCCACGGCAGCAGGAGGGGAGGGTGACTGGGTGCCGGTGGGCGAGCAGGATCTGTTCGGCATTGCCTTTTACACCTCCCTCTATGTGGAACAAGGGGTGCCCTATGTAGCTTACGGGAACGGTAATGAACTATGCAAGATTACCGTAGCCAAGTGCGTTTATGATCCTGCCCGGGGGCAAGAACGCTGGATTCCCGTGGGCAGGCCGGGGTTTTCCGAAGGAAACGTGGTTTACCCCAAGCTGGTCTTTGACCAGGGCGTACCTTACGTGGCTTTCCGGGATGATATGAACGGTTACGGGGCCACAGTGATGAAATATGAAAGGGATTGTTGGGTTTATGTCGGTGAACCGGGTTTTTCAGCGGGGGAGGTTAACTACGTTTCCTTGCAAGTGGAAAAGGGGAAGGTCTTTGTGGCCTATGCGGACGGAAGCCGCAGGGACCGGGCCACGGTCATGGCTACTTAGATCCCAGGTTGGGGGGAGACCGGTGTCGCCCCGGGCTCTAGTCCCGGTTTTCATAGAGACAGGTGATTCTTAAGTATTGCCATTCCTTAAGATACAGGCAGGAGAGATAAAAGCCGGCGCCGGTACTCTTCAGCACCATATCTTTGCCGTTGGGGTATGAGCTTTGATAGGAAATGCCCAAGTCTTTTAGTTTGGCGAAATAGATGAGCTTGGCAAAATAAACTTCGGCGTCTCCCTGTTTCATGTAAATCTCGATGATCACCGTGTGATCCTCATGGGTCCAGTGATCCACGTGGTGCACCAGGTCGCAGGGGCGCGGGAGACCGGGAACGAGGGCCGCCGGCCAGGGCGTCCGGTTCAGTAGGTACAGATCCCGCCGTGCCGGCTCCTCAGCCGCCTGTGCATCTTGCCGTTTTTCCGCATCTTCTTTTTCCGTCATGGTCTCCGGTTCTCCTTATCGCCTCTTTCGCAATTCTATAGACCGCCCTTTTCCCACCCTTGGTTCCTTTGCCCCGCCCTCCCCTGGGTGCGGGGCCGCCAACCGTTTGGTTTTACTATCTTAGCATTTCTTCATGCTGATCAGTTTTGTAAAAGTGCTGTTTCCTTTTCTTAAAAGTGCTGTTTCTCGGACAAGCTCCCTTGAGCATAAAAAAAGTCCACCCATAGGGTGAACAGGGGGCAGCCGGAATCCGGCCCTTATTTTTTCCCGTATTTTTTCCGGTACTCGGAGGGGGAGAGATGGGTTTCCCGCTTAAACACCACCGCAAAATGTCCCGCATTGACAAAACCGCAGAGCCCGGCAATATCCTCAATGGTGCCCTCGTTAGTTGCCAGCAGTTCTTTGGCTTTTTCGATGCGGATTTCCGTTAAATAGCGGTGGGGAGTCCGTCCGGTGTGTTCCTTGAAGATCCGCTTGAAATGGTAGGGGCTGAGATAGATCAGGTCACAAATATCCCGGATGGTGACGCAGGTCTGGTAGTGTTCTTCCATGAAGCGGATGGCCTGTTGGATGTACTGGTTTTCCCGTCCGCTGTTTTTCCGGCCCTTCGTCTCCCCGGCTTGCAGGTCCCGGATCAATTGAAAGACAATTTGGGTACAGAGGCTGCGGATCATTTGCGGGTAGGCTTCCCCGTAATTGACCAGTTCCTGCTGGAATTCCCCGATCAAGTCCAGCAGGCGCCGGCTGTATGCGCCGTGAACGCGGGCAAAGGAAAACTCCCCGGCCCCGGCGCTTTCGGCGGCGATTTTCCGGAAAAACCCTTTCTTGACGGTAATATGCATGTATTTTCCCTCATCTTTATAACTGCTTTCCGGAACCCCGTAAACCCCTTGCCAGGGTTGCACCACCAGCATATCGCCCTTCTTGGGCCGGTATTCCACCCCGTTGATCACGGTCACCGGGGGGGTGGCAAAAAACAGGATGAAATGGTAATCATCGACCCGCAGCACTTGTCCCAAAGCGTACCCTTCCGGTTCAAAAACAGCCAGGTGCCGGCAAATGGTGGTTTTCGTCCGGTCATAGATGGCCGGGGGTATGATTTCCTGGAAATAGTTGAATCCTGTTCCCATCCTGGTACCTCCTAGACACAATACTTACCTGAACCTGGATCTTCGCCGTGTACGCCGGGAACAGGTGCGCCATCACGAAGCACCACCGCCGGGGACCGGTTCCGGGGAGGAGCTTACCACATACTCCCTCCGGCTGCCGCTTGCTGAAACACCCAGTCCTCGTTCACAAGTCTGTATCCGAAGCTCTTGCCTACGCCCGGTGTGCAGGAAGTCTGCGCCGGTGCAATACGGCAAGGCTGTCCCAGATACCTGCCGTCCACCGCTTCCACTCATGTTTTCAGGACTCTACATCTCCGGATCCTCTATCCCTTCACCGGGGATCAGGAGAAGGGTGTCCGTGTCTTGGTCCTCATCCTTATGCAGCACGGCAAATAACTCCCTGGTTTCCCCGTCCTCTCCCGGCACGGTGATTTTCATGACCTTCCCCCCGGGGTGCCCGCTGTCCCGGTGAAATTGTGCCAATTGGAGGACCGAGGCCCACAGGTCCGGGTGATCTTGGTCCAGCACTCTGCTTCTTAGACTCAGTACTTGCTTCCCCAGGGCCAGTGCTTCCTCTGTCCGGCCGGCTTTGTGATAATAAAGGGAAAGGTTACTCATGGCGCCCAGGGTGTCCGGGTGGTCCCGGCCCAGAAATTGTTGCCGGAAATTCACTACCTTTTCACCCAGGGTTACCGCTTCCTCATACCGGCCGGTTTCGCAGTAATAAGTGGCCAAATCCGATACGGTGTCTATGGTGCTGAGGTGGTCCGCGCCAAAAATTCTTTTCTTCAGAGCCAATATCTTTTCGCTTAAGAGGTGTCAATGGTCATTTGAAAAACAGTATTTTTGGTCACAAAAAAACCAGCAATTTTGGCCATGAAAAACCAGCAGTCATACAGAATTTAAGCCTTGCGATAACGGTGGAGGAATTGCCTAGGAGGCA
>DULZ01000078.1 GCA_012840125.1 Clostridia bacterium
AAAAGGAAATAAAAAAAAGAGTCCTTGCGGACTCTTGGGACAACTACCGGTCTTTCATGGGAGTATACGTGCGCCGCGGTGCCACGCACTTGTAGGCAGGTCTGATAATCCGGCCGCCGTTTACCAGTTCCTCCAGCCGGTGGGCACTCCAGCCGGAAATCCTGGCCACGGCAAAGATCGGCGTGAACAATTCCGTCGGGATGCCCAGCATTTTGTAGACAAAACCGGAATAGAAATCCACGTTGGCGCTAACGCCTTTGTAAATCTTCCTGACTTTACCGATCACCTCAGGGGCCAGCCTTTCCACTGTTTCGTAGAGCTTGAACTCATCTTCCAAGCCCTTGTCCCTGGCCAGCTGCTCGCACATCCCCTTCAGGATAACCGCCCGCGGGTCGGAAATGGAATACACGGCATGTCCAATGCCATAGATGAGGCCGGTGCGGTCAAAAGCTTCTTTGCTCAGGATCTTATTCAGGTAATCGGCAATTTCCCCTTCATCATCCCAGTTCTTAATGTTCTGCTTCAGGTCATCAAACATCTGAATGACCTTGATGTTGGCTCCGCCGTGCCTCGGGCCTTTCAATGCTCCCAGGGCAGCCGCCATGACCGAGTAAGTATCCGTGTGCGTAGAAGTAATCACGTGGGTGGTGAAGCTGGAGTTGTTACCGCCCCCGTGGTCTGCGTGAAGCACGAGAGCCAAGTCCAATAAGGTAGCTTCCAGCTTCGTAAACTGGTTGTCAGGCCGCAGCATGTGCAGGATGTTCTCCGCCGTACTCAGTTCCGGCTTCGGGCTGTGGATGATCAGGCTGCTGTCGCCGTAGTAGTGGTGGTAAGCCTGGTAGCCGTACACCGCCAGCAGGGGAAAACAAGCGATTAAATGCAGGCACTGCCGCAGCACGTTGGGAATGGAAATATCGTCTGCCTTTTCATCATAGCTGTACAGGGCCAGCACGCTTCGCGCCATGGCGTTCATCAAATCCCGGCTGGGAGCTTTCATGATGATGTCCCGCACAAAACTCCTGGGCAAGCTCCGGTAGCCGGCCAAAAGCTCTGTAAACTCTTGTAGTTCGCTCTTACTGGGCAAGTCACCGAAAAGCAAAAGGTACGTCGTCTCTTCAAAACCAGGCCGCCCGTCATCCAAAAAACCTTTCGTCAAATCATTAATGCTAATCCCGCGATAGTAGAGCTCCCCCGGAATGGGCACTACTTCGTTTTCGTCAATGATATAGGCATGCACTTCCGCGATCTCCGTCAGGCCGGCCAGCACACCCCTGCCGCTTTCATCCCGCAGCCCCCGCTTCACCTGGTACTTGTCGTACAATTCGGGATTAATGGGAACACATTTTTCCGCCAGTTGACTGAGTTTTTCTAACATTACGGCATCATACCTTTCTTCCTTAAATAGTATGGTGCTGGAAAGGACTGATTAATATTAACTTTTATTATATCATTAGGGTGCGCTGGAAATAAACAAAAATTTATTTCATTCTAAAAAAAAAAGATCCAGGGAACGATGGTCCCTGGACCGCAGCAGTACTTAGAAAGGGGGGATGGAGTATCTATCTACGCTAAGCCAGGTGCTTAGCTACTAATTCCGCCAAATCCATGGCTTCCACTTTGCCCTCTTCATCCTTGGCCTTCAGCCCGTCAACCAGCATGATCAAGCAGAAGGGGCAGGCCGTGCCCACAACTTGGGCCCCGGTGGATAAGGCTTGATCCGTCCGGGCTTCGTTAATCTTAGTGCCGAGCCGCTCCTCCAGCCACATCCTTCCGCCGCCGGCACCGCAGCAGAAGCTCTTGTCGTGATGGCGCGGCATTTCCACCAGCCTCGCCCCGGGCAGGGCGGACACGATTTGCCGCGGCTCCCCGTAAATGTCGTTGTAACGTCCCAGATAGCAGGAGTCATGGTAGACCACGGTCTTGCCGAAGTCCCCGCTGAGCTTGATCTTACCGGAGGCAATCAGTTCACTGATGAACTGGGTATGGTGGATAACTTCGAATTCCGCACCCAACTGGGCATAGTCCACCTTAAAGGTCTGGTAACAGTGGGGGCACTGGGTGATGATCTTTTTCACCCCGTAGTTCTTCATGGTTTCAATATTTTCTTCCGCCAGCATCTTGAACAGGTATTCGTTACCTAGGCGGCGGGCGGAATCCCCGCAGCATTTCTCCTCAATGCCCAGAATGCCGAAGCTGACGCCGGCGGCTTGCAGGATCTGCACAATAGC
Source organism: Clostridia bacterium (assembly GCA_012840125.1). NCBI lineage: Bacteria > Bacillati > Bacillota > Clostridia > Clostridia bacterium. The sequence continues at coordinate 2,229 of DULZ01000078.1, forward strand.
TTTTGAAACCCGCTGGTTCCGGTCGTCAAAAGCACCGGCGCAACCGGGCCAGTACAGGTACTCCACTTCGGGATTTTCCTCCAATGTGGTTACGCCCAAACCTTCCGCCCAGTTGGCCCGCTCGGTATAACCGACACCCCATGGGTTGGCGTTGTTTTCCATATTCCGGAAAGCCAGCTGCATCTCGGCCGGGAACTCACTTTCCGTCAAGGTCAGGTACCGCCTCAGTTCGATGGTCTTATGAATATGCTCGATCATGGCAGGGCACTGCTCCTGGCAAGCCCGGCAGGTGGTGCAGGCCCAGATCTCTTCCTCGGAGACCACATCACGGACGAGGTTCTCTTCAAAAGCGGCGATAGCTTCCGCACCGGCGGCTACTTCCAGTTGCGCGCCCTGCTGCCGCAGCGCTTCCCTGGCCGCCACTAAATGCGGTGCCTTGGCATGCAGGTGGGCCCGCATATTCTGCACCATGCGTTTCGGGGACAGGGGTTTGCCGGTGAGATGAGCAGGACAGTTATCCTGGCACCGGCCGCAGCGGACACAGGCTTCCAGGTCAAAGAGATGCTTCCAGGAAAAACTCTCTATCCTGTCCGTCCCGTAAACCTCCACGTCCTCGTCTTCAAAATCAATGGGCGACAAGGTACCGGGAGGCGTAAGGGGGCTGAAAAACTGGTCCGCCGGGATGAGAATAATGTGTACCAGCTTGGAATAGGGAATGTAAGCGATGAAGGCCATGGCAATCATCATGTGGAACCACCAGAGGAACTTGTGCCAGGCCTGCATCTGTTCCACCGTCATCCCGCTAAACAGCAGGGACACCACATAACCCACCGGCTGCCAGGCTACCCAGGGGTCCCCGGTAGCGGCAATCCGCAGCCCTTCCACGATAAAGCCCGTGAACAAGATAGCGCCGATGAGCAGCAAAGCCCACCCGTCGTCCTTACGGTTATCCAACCGGTCCGGCTTTTGCACATAACGCCGCCAGGCAAAGACCACTATGCCCGCCAGGGCGAAAAAGCCGCCCAAATCCATGAGCAGGGACAGGATTAGGTAAAAATTGCCGTAAAAGATCTGGAGCCCAAAGTCAGCCTGTAACGCCACAATAAATGTGCCAAAGAGCATAATCACAAAGCCCCAAAAGATGACAAAGTGGCTCCACCCGGGCAGCTTATCTCTTAGAATACGGCCGTGGCTGAAGGTCTCCTTAATCACCGTTTTTATGCGCCGGCCGATTTGATCCGTGCGAAGCTCCGCTTGCCCTAAACGCCATAAATTGTATTGCTGGTATACCCCGTGGGCGAAGATAGCCACGGCAATAATGAAAACCGCATACAGCCAAAAATGCCCGGAAATATTCCAGTAGATTTCCCTGGTCGGTACACCCACGTTGGCTAAAGTGATCAACGGGTTTCACCCCTCTCAAAAAGTGTCGCATGGAAGCTGTGGTAAGAGGGGTTGCCGCCCTGCCCGGTGCAGCCGGGCCGGCCGGCAACCCCCTGGACTTTAGGCCGGACGCTCGCTTACCACTTTCTTCAGTTCGTCTCTCAGGACCGGCAGCACTTGGAACAAGTCACCGACGATGCCGAAGTCGGCTACTTTGAAGATATTCGCTTCCGGATCCTTGTTAATGGCCACGATATACCTGGAGGAACCCATGCCCGCCAGGTGCTGGATGGCACCGGAAATACCCACGGCGATGTACAGCACCGGCGACACGGTCTTACCCGTTTGGCCTACCTGGTCACTGTGCTCCCGCCAACCGGAATCCACGGCGGCCCGGGAAGCACCAACGGCAGCGCCGAGGATATCGGCAATTTCCTCCAGCATCTTGAAGTTTTCCGGACCTTTCATGCCCCGGCCGCCGCTGATGATGATTTCCGCTTCCGTCAGTTCCGGGCGGCCCGTAGCTTTCTCGATGACCTCTTTCACAATGACCCGCAAAGCATCGGGACTGATTTCCACCGGTACGTCCACGACTTCCGGATTCTTGCTTCCTTCCGCCGGCACACTGCCCAGGGCATTGGGACGGAAAGTGACGAATAAAGCGGCGCCGTTAGGTTTCACGGTGCTGAATGCTTTACCGGCGTAGATGGGTTTGGTCAGCACCAGTTCACCGTTTTCCACTTTGGCAGCGGTACAATCGCTGGCTAAACCGGCTTCCAGCCTTTGGGCCAACCGCGGCGCCAGGTCTTTACCGGTAGCGGTATGGCTCAAGAACACGTAATCGGGCTGCTCTTTCAGCAGTACTTTGCCCACCACGTCAGTATAAGCGGCGGTGCTGTAATCAGCCAGTTTTTGGTCATCACAGACGAAGATTTTATCTACACCGTAGGCGGCCACTTGGTCTACCAATCCTTTCACATTGTGGCCCGGGATAACAGCCATCAGCTCTGCTCCCAGCTCGTTCGCCAAGCGGCGCCCGGCGCCCAAGAGTTCATGGGTGGCTTTTCTCAAAGCCCCCTTCTTTTGTTCTACGATGACAAAGACCTTGCCCATGGTTTCCCCTCCTCTAGATAACCTTCGCTTCATTAGTCAGGAAATCAATCAGCTGCTTGACTGCGTCCGCAGGTTCGGCTTCCACCTTCTTACCTGCCTGCCTGGCTTCCGGCAGCTGGTACCCAACCACCTGAGCTTTGCTGCCTTCAGCAGCCAGGCCCAAATCCTGCAGGCTGAGCACCTTCAGTTCTTTTTTCTTCGCCTGCATAATCCCCTTCAAGGACGGGTAACGAGGCTCATTCAAACCTTTCTGGGCGGCTATTAAAGCCGGCAGGGGAACTTCCAGCACTTCTACCGCACCGTCACCTTCACGGTGGCAAACGGCTTTGCCGTCGCCCAGTTCCAACTTGGTGACTACCGTCGCTTGGGGCAGCCCTAAGACTTCGGCAAGACGGCCGGGCAGCTGGGCACTTTGATCGTCAATGGCCATCCAACCGGTCAGGATCAAATCGTAGGACATGCCTTCCAGTGCTTTGGCCAGCACTTTGGCCACCACGTAATGGTCGGCACCCGCTAAAGCCGGGTCATTGATGAGGACCGCCTTATCGGCCCCCATGGCCAGGGCTTGCCTTAAAGCTTCCTGGGCCTTATCCCCACCCAGGGAAACGACGGTCACCTCGCCCCCCTTGGCTTCTTTGATGCGGATGGCTTCCTCCACCGCAAACTCATCGTAAGGGTTCATGATCAGATTCACGCCTTGATCGCTGATCTTGCCGTCCGCCGTCAATTGAATTTTGGCTTCGGTATCAAAGGTCTGCTTCACTAAAACGACAATGTTCAAAAGGACTCCCTCCTTAAATTTTAATAATCAAAATAAAAGGTATCGTCTGAAATTTTCCACAAAACCCGAGCGAAAACCCCCTTCCTCTTAAGCAAGCAGCTGCTTGGCAATCACCAGCCTTTGAATTTGGTTAGTACCTTCAAAAATTTGCATTATTTTCGCATCCCGCATGTATTTTTCTACGGGATAATCTCTAATGAAACCGTAACCCCCTAACACCTGTACCGCCTGGGTGGTTACCTCCATGGCCACGTCGGAAGCAAACGCTTTCGCCATGGCCGCCTCCTTGGTAAAAGGCAACCCTTGTTCCAAGGTAAATGCCGCTTTGTACACCAGGTGCCGGGCCGCTTCCACTTTCATCGCCATGTCCGCCAGCATCATCTGGATGGTCTGGAAATCGGCGATGGGTTTGCCAAACTGCCGGCGTTCTTTCGCATAGCGCAGGGCCGTTTCAAAAGCCGCCTGGGCAATCCCCACGGACATGGCCCCTACTCCCGGTCGCGCCAGGTCCAACGCCTCCATGGCCAGCACAAATCCCTGCCCTTCGCGCCCCACCAAATGGCTGGCCGGCACTCGCACGTCTTCCAGCACAATTTCCCTGGTATCGGCCGCCCGGATCCCCATCTTCTTCAGTTTCTTACCCACCTGGAGGCCCGGCGTCCCCTTCGGCACCACAAAGGCGGAAATGCCTTTGGACCCTTTGGACCGGTCGGTGGTAGCAAAGACCAGGTAGAACTCTGCCATCCCGCCGTTGGAAACAAAGGCTTTGGCGCCGTTTAACACATACTCCCTGCCCACGCGGACGGCGGTGGAGGCAATAGAGGCGGCATCGGAGCCGGCTTCCGCTTCCGTCAGGCAGAAAGACGCCAACCCCCCTCCCTCCCCAATGGGAGGCAGGAACTTCTTTTTCTGCTCATCGGTACCCGCTAAAAGCAGCGGGTACGCCGCCAGGGCCGTGGCCGCGGCGGCCACGGCCACGCTGGCACACCCTTTAGCCAGTTCTTCCAGCACGATGCAGATGCCCATGGCATCCAGCCCGGAGCCCCCGTACTCAACCGGGGTGTTCAGGCTCTGCAAGCCGTATTCCGCCAGCCGCTTAATCAAGGAGGGCTCGAATTCTTCCTCTTCATCCATTTTATGGGCCAGGGGGACGATCTCCCGCTGGGCGAATTCCCTGGCCATTTTTTGCAGCGCAAGTTGTTCATCGCTTAATCGGTAATCCAATGATCATCCGGCACCCCCTACCCTGTCTGCCTTATAATAAAGCAAAATTCATGCCATCATGCCCGGCCCATGGCTGTGATTTCGCAAAAGCCCCTCGCCAAGCCAGTGCCCGTGCGGTTTCCTGCCGGAACAATATTATTTTTCCAATTCGAAAAAGATGAAATGTTTTTACTACTCTGACCGGGCAGATGTTGCATAAATAGGACACCGGCTGCCCTGGCTGGGCAAAAAGAAAACAGCACCAAACCCTGGTGCTGTTGATATCACTGGGCCCACCTGTACAAATGAAGCGACAAAATCCCTCTCGGACCTCATGTACACAAAATGAGACATGTGTCCTATTTCGTATACACAAGGCGATTTTTCCCGTCAGTAGTCCAACCCCAGCTGTTTCATTTTCCGGTACAGGAGGGAACGGTGGATCCCTAACAGGCGCGCCGCTGCCACCTTGTTGTGGTTGGTATAGGACAAGGCGTTCCTGATGGCCTCCTTCTCCGCCTGGGCTACCGCTTCCGCCAGCGTCCCGACGGTCACCGCTTCCACCCCACGCCGGGCAGGGGCATCGGAACCTGGAAAGCTCTTGAAGTCTTCCACCTCCAATACCTCGTGCATGGTCAAAGCCATGGCTCTTTCCAGGGTATTGCGGAGTTCCCGCACATTCCCGGGCCAGTCGTAGTTGACCAGCAGCTGCTCCGCTTGCGGGGAAATACCTTTGATTTTCCGGCCTAATTCCTGGTTCAAGGTTTTAATGAAATACTCAATTAACATGGGAATGTCTTCCCGGCGGTCTCTTAAAGGGGGCATGTGCAAGTTGATTACGTTCAGGCGGTAATACAAATCCTCCCGGAATTTTTTCTCCTTCACCATTTGCTCCAGGTCTTTATTGGTGGCGGCAATGACCCGCACATCCACCTTGATGGCCCTGGTCCGCCCTATTTTCTCCACTTCCCGCTCCTGCAGCACCCGCAGGAGTTTAGCCTGCATAGCCAGCTGCATATCCCCTATTTCATCCAGGAAAATGGTGCCCCCGTCCGCCAGTTCAAACTTGCCTAACTTGCCGCCTTTTTTGGCGCCGGTAAAGGAGCCTTCTTCGTAACCGAACAGCTCCGACTCCAGCAAGTGCTCCGGTACGGCGGCACAGTTTACTTTAATAAAGGGAGCATTCCGGCGCGGGCTGGCATAGTGAATGGCATGGGCCAGCAGTTCCTTACCGGTACCGCTCTCACCGCTGATCAAAATGGTGGAATTAGTCCGGGCCGCCACCTGGGCTTCCCTTTTCAGCCACTTAATCCGCTCACCCCGGCCGATGAGGTTGTCAAAAGTATACTGGTCATCCCGGGTGCGGGTGAGTTCCTGCTTGTAATAAGAAAGGGAGCGTCTTGTGCTTTTTTCCAGGGCCTGCAGGGCATCATTGCCGGTGACGATACCGATCACCCGCTGGCCTTCATCCACGATGGGCAGCTTGGAAACCCCATGCCGCAGGGCGATGCTGTAGGCCTGTTCCACCGGGGTGTCGGGACCCACCGTCACTACTCGGGTGTGCATGATCCTTTCCACCGGCGCATCCAGGTCCAGGTTTTTTTCAATGATGTCCAGCAGGTGGGATTTGGTAAACAGCCCCTGGATCACCCCCTGGTCATCGGTGACCGGCAGGCTATAAATCTGGTGCCGGCGGAAAATCTGTACTGCTTCTTTGAGCGTGGTGTTTCTCCGGATGGTTATGACAGGTTGGGTCATGATATCGGACACCAGCATACAAAAACCCCCTTTGCTCCGGAGTATTCTCCATAAAGGGGGTGAAAACCTGCTTTTAAGCTTTTTTCCGCATCACCCGGTCCCATAAACGGGCCAAAGGGCCGCGGGAGTTGAACTGCACCTGGGAGCGGTCACCGGTTTCCGGCACCGGGATAATACCCAACTGGCCGTCTGTGGGACACCTGCCCTGGGTACGCCACAGCTTACCCCCTCGCAAGTAATCCACCGACAGGTAAGGGGTGCCTAAAGACAGCAGCCGGGCCACGTCCCATTTGGTATTCACCGGCTCTTCATTGATGCTGAAAAGCACGTCACCGCTGGCCAGGCCCATTCTCGCCGCCGGGGAACCGGGATAAACATCCAGGATCATCACCCCGCGCTCCGGGGCATGGTAGAGCGGCTTTCCCACCAGCTCCTTTTGCTGCCCTCTAATGATTAAATACTCATGTCCTAAAGGCCCGAATAAGGCCGCCGCCCAAGCCAGCCAGGACCAGTGGGAGGCCAGAATGGACAGCAGGAGCAGCAGCAGGCTGTACACCGCCAGTCTTTCCGCGGACCAGCGGCTCTTGCCTTCCGGGGTATCCGTAAGGGCCAGGTCCCCGTAACCCAGGGCGGCCACCACCGGTACCAGGCTGTACAGCACATCGCTCTCCGCCTCCAGGGGGGAACGGATCAGCGGCCACCAATCGGGCATGGGGATGACGCTGTTACCAAAGCTTTGTAACGAGGCTACCGGTATCACATACATGACGACCAGGGGAATGGGCCAAAACCGCTGCAGGTTGAAACCGCCGACGGTTTTGTCACCCTGGCGGGCATATACCGGCAGTGCCCCCAAGTGCCCGCTGGCCAGGATCAACAAGCTTTCCACCAGGTGCAGAATAGCCACTAAGCCCATCAACTGGGGCACTTCGATGCGGGGAAAACCCGTTAACAGGTAGCTAATGGACAAAAGACCCCCGGCATAGGAAAAACAAAGGTAGCGGGGATTGACCAGGAACAGGACCAGGGCCACAAACCACAAATAGCTGATCCCGATGTTATTCACACTTACCCCGCCCAGGACCATCAAAATGCTCCCCAGCACTCCTCCCCCGAATCCCAGGGCCGTGGCTTTCAGCACATCCTGGACAATACCGCCGTAAGCCTTGCCGGCAACGCCGTACAACTGCCGTTTCGTCTTTTCCAGCCGGATATACATGAGGGCCACCACGGCGACGGCAAACAGGAAATAAAGGAGAAACCCCAGGCTGAAAATATGGCGGAAAATCTGAACAATTAAATACAAGAAAAGTTCCATGGCACTCACCGCCATTGATCACCGGTTTACCTGCCCAGCACTTCCAGGGCTTTGGCCAATTGGGGGTCTTTCTCCACATCGGGGGCGCTCATCAGTGCCGCGTGTTCTTCTTCCGGTGTCAGTTTTACTTCCACATCCGGCTGGATGCCTACCTCGTGGATGTCATGTCTGCCGGGAGTTAAATACTTGGAAGTGGTAAGCTTTACCGCCGCCCCGCCGTGCAGGGGGAACACGGTCTGGACTAATCCCTTGCCGAAAGTAGTCTCCCCAACCAGTTTCCCGCTCCCCGTGTCCTTGATGGCTCCGGCCACGATTTCCGAAGCGCTGGCACTGCCGCCGTTCACCAGCACCACCAGGGGCACCTGGATGCGATGGGGATGGACCGTATGCAAGGTATCACTGCTGTTCTTCCCTTCGATGTATACTACCGGGCCTTCCGGGATGAAGTAAGAAGCTACCTCCAAGGCGGCGGACAAGGACCCCCCCGGATTATTGCGCAAATCCAATACCATCCCTTCTAATGCCCGCTCTTGCTGCAGCTCCATAATTAACCGGCCTAACTCGGTACCTGTGTGTTCCGTAAAATTGGAGATGGAGATATAAGCAATGCCGGGATAATCCTCCAGGTACTGTCCTTCTACCGTGGGCAGCTCAATGATCTCCCTGGTCAGGGTCACTTCCCAGGTGGAGCCTCCCGGCCGGTAAATGAGCAGCACCACTTGGGTCCCAGGTTCTCCCTGCATTAACGCCGCCGCTTCATTCAGGTCTAAATCCGCCGTATCCCGGTCATCGATCCGCAGTATTTGATCCCCCGGCGCGATCCCGGCCCGGTGGGCCGGCGTACCTTTAAAGGGTGATACCACCGTCAGCTTGTGATCTTTATCCATGGTGATCAAAAGCCCCACGCCGCCGTAAGTGCCCTTAATATTCCCTTCCAGACTTTGGTACAGCTCCGGCTCCAGGTAAGCGGAATAGGGATCCTCCAGGGCCTGCACCATCCCGGCGGTGGCCCCTTCAATGAGGGTAGCGAAATCAGGATCCGCCAGCGACTGGCTCTTGATCAGGGCCAGCACTTTCACGGCCCGGCCCAGTCCGTCCAGATTCGAAACAATCACAAAACCCAGGATCCCCGTTACCATGACGGAAAACATGGCAATGATGATCACCAGGTGCTTAAGAAAACCGAGTATCCTTCCCAACCAGAATCCACCTCAATCCCCATTGAATTGTTCGCCTTGACATTAACATATGCAGCCAACCACAGTCCCTTGAATATATTGTCATTATTATTCGCCAAGCACCAGGCATACCCTGCATTCCCTCTAAAGAAAAAATGACGACCTCCGGTCGTCAGAGACTGTTCACAACAGGGCAAACCGAAATCCGCGAGCCCGGCCCTTCCACCCAATCGGCAAAAGGCCACACCTCCTTCCGGTGGGAGACGGCAGCCGTTTCCGTCATTTCAAATACCAGCCAATCAGTGCCCACAGCCCGGGCTTGAAGAACCCCGGCAAAACCGCCGTCACTCCCCGACCGTCAGGCTAGACCCGGAAAGATCGATGCCCACCACTTTCCAGCCGCCCGCAGCTTGCGGATTGCCGACCGCCTTTCATGACAGCACTGCCTCCTCTCCACCTTACCGCCGGCCGGGATTAGTTCCCGGCATCATTTTCTTTAGAGACATGTAAGGCTAACTGGGCCCGTACGCCAGTTAGCCTCCTCCATCTCATTTCAAGTAGGACCATGGATTGACCGGTTCCCCGTCCTTGCGCACTTCAAAGTGCAGGTGCGGTCCCGTACTTAAGCCCGTGGACCCGACTTTCCCCACCTGGTCACCCCGCAGGACTTCGTCCCCTTCCTTGACCGTAATAGCGGACAAATGGGCGTACAAGGTAGCAATGCCGCTGCCGTGGTTAATGATCACCGTATTACCGTATGCCCCGTAATACCCGGCCATCATGACTCGCCCGCTTTCGGCGGCTATGACCTTAGCCCCTGAAGGAGCCGCAATATCGATACCAGTATGCATCCGGTTGGTCTTGAGGATGGGATGCACCCTCATCCCGTAATCGGAGGTGATCCGGGAGTAACCCGGTGCCGGCCAGGCCAGCTTACCGCCGGCGAATTGGCGATCGTCGCTCATCCGGGCCATGATTTCCCTGATCTGGGCGGCAATCCGGCGGGAAGTTTCCTCTTCTTCCGCCAGCGCTCTTTCGATTACCGCTTTTTCCGTTTTCAGGGCATTCACCAGCTTGGCCTTCTCTTCCTGCTGGGCAGCCAGCCGGGCTTTCTTATCCTCTGTTTCCGCCTTCATCTGGGCAATCTTGTCTCTTTCCGACTCCAGCTGGGCTTTTTTCTCTTCCACCGCCGCCCGTTCCGCCTCGATCTCATCCAACAGTTTCATGTCATGTTCCGCAATCTTTTGCAGCAGTTCCATGCGGACCAGGAAATCGGTCATGCTGGTGGATTCCATCAATACTTCCAGGTAGCTGACATCCCCGAGACAATAAATCTCCACCAGCCGTTTCTTAAATATACCCGTTCTTTCCGCCAGCTTGTCCTCAGCTTGCTTGAGTTCCCGCTCCGCCTGCTCCACCCGCTGGGTTGCTTCGCCCAACTGGACCGCCAGCTCGTGCAGGTCCTTTTCCACCGCTCCAATGTTTCTGTTCAAATCTTCCATCTGCTGGGACAGGGATTTAATCTCTTTTTCCTTGCTCTGGATCTCCTGGCGGCGCTGCTGGATCTGCCGTTCTATTTGCTCCTGCCGCTGGCGAAGTTCATCCAACTCGTTCCCAGAAACCGTATACACCGGCAGCCAGGATAAGACCAATACCCCGCAAAGGAGGCATAACGCCACAACCCGCTTCACCCGGTTTCTCCCCCCCTAAACTTTGAGAAATCTGCGCATGGAGATGATACTCCCCAGGGCTCCCACGGCGGCTCCCCCGGCCAGGAGCTTCCACAAGACCTGGTACACCGCTTTAGGATCCTCAATTAAAGCCAGAAAAGATATCTGCAGGGAAACCTTGTCCACCAGGGAAAAATAACCGAAATAGACAGCCAGGCAAGCTAACCCGGCGCCGATGGCCCCCAGGAAGAAACCCTCCAGGAAGAAAGGCCAGCGAATAAACCAGTCCGTGGCACCCACCAGTTTCATAATCTGCAGTTCCCGCCGGCGGGCGAAAACCGTCAGCCGGACAGTGGTGGCAATGAGAAACACCGCGGAACCGATTAACAACAGGATGAGAGCGCTGCCGGCCCAGCGCACCCAGCGCAGCACCTCAAATAACCGTTCCACTTCCTGCTTCCCGTAATCAACCTTGTAGATATGAGGAATCTGGGCCAATTGGGCAGCCACCCTGGTCACCCGTTCCGGGTCCGCAGCCTTCACCACGAAATAATCCGGTAAAGGGTTCTCCCCTCCCAGGGCTCCCAGCAAATCCCGGTCACCGCCAAAACGGGCGTTCATCTTGCTCAACCCTTCTTCTTTAGGCACCAGGGTTACCGAAGCAATACCCGGCAGGGACCGGAGATGCTCCTGCAGCTGCAGCACCTGCGCCCGGGGAACATCCACTTCCACAAAGGCCACGATTTCAATGTCGGATTCCAGCTTGGCCGCCATGAAATTCACATTGAGCACCAGGAGAGCGAACACACCCACCAGGAACGCGGCAATGGCTACCGTACTGACCGCCGCGATACTCATCCAAAGATTGCGCCGCATGGATTTAAAGGCCTGTTTAAAGAAATAGCCAAAGGTTCTAAGCTTCATGGCTGTAGACTCCTCTTTCCTCGTCCCGCACCAGTTCCCCTCTATCCAGGGCGATCAACCTTTTCTTCATGCGGTTAACAATGTCCGCGGCGTGGGTAGCCATGATTACCGTCGTACCCCGGCGGTTGATGTCATTCAGTAGTTCCATTATCCCCCATGCGGTCTCCGGGTCCAGGTTTCCCGTCGGTTCATCAGCCAGCAGAATCTGCGGGTTATTGACAATGGCCCTGGCAATGGCCACTCTCTGCTGTTCTCCCCCCGACAGCTGCCGGGGCAGGCAGTCGGCTTTGTCAGCCAAGCCCACCATTTCCAATACTTCCGGTACTTTCTGCCGGATCGTTTTCCCCGGGTATTCCATCACCTCCAGGGCAAAAGCCACATTATCATAGACGGTCCGGTCGTTCAGCAAGCTGTAATCCTGGAACACCACCCCGATATTCCGCCGTAAGAGAGCCACTTCTTTCCGCTTCAGCCGGTTAATGCTGCGGTTAGCAATTAGGATCTGCCCCCGGGAAGGTTCCTCTTCCTTGAAAATCAGGCGGATAAAGGTTGATTTACCTGCCCCGCTGGAGCCGATCAGAAAGACAAACTCTCCTTTTTCGATTTTGAGGCTGATATCTCGCAAAGCAACAACCCTGTTGTTGTAAATCTTCGTCACGTTGACAAATTGGATCAACATTTACCACTCCGTTGACAATAGTTGCAGCTGCTGCTACTGGTAAAACATTATCTATGTCAGTTCGACAATTACTTCCAGAATCCTTTCCCGGCGGGCAGATTTGCAAAAAAAGGAAGCCTTCCTTCTACGGAAGGCTGCACCAGAGGAAAAAGGCAAGGAGTATTGATGGGAAATACCTAACAAAAAAGGAGGGAATACGGGAGAAAACGGCACTCCCGGGTGCCGGGAGTGCCCAATCAGGGAGAGAGTTTTACAAAATCCTCAACGGATCTAGCCAACCAACCAGGGACATACTCCTATTCACGGCAAGCTGGCCTGGCCGGCAGGCTGTTTCGGCCCGTGCGCTGCCGCCGGCGGCTCGAAAGCCGGTAAGAAGGGGAAAGAGCGCAGCGCCAGGGAAACCACCAGCCCCACCAGCCCAAAGGGTAAGAGGGTTACCGCTATCTCCACCGGGGAAGGAAGATAAGACCAGGTACTCACGAAGACATCCATCCCCGGCTGGAACTCGCCCACAGCCACCGGGTAGCTCCAACCGGCACCGGTACCGGGCACCACCAGGTGCAGGGGTACCTGGTTGAAAGCCGGGAACATCAGCATCAACCGGTGCACAAACACGCCGGCAAAAAGGGTCAAGCAGCCAATCCACAAACCGCCGTAAGACCCGGTTCCCCGGGCGATGAAAAAGTAAACCATGGCCGAAAACAGCAGCACCAGTTCCAGCCCGTATAGGACTCCGTACTCAACAAACAGCTGGGCAAACAGCCCGGCAGCTTCCGGCCCGCCCCACCAGCCGTGGACGATTAAATCCACCGCCAGGAAGAAGAAATGAATCACCAGGGCCCCGGCGATGACACCGTTCAAGATCCGAAAAGCACCTGAATGATGTCTCAGTCCCTCTTTGCCCATGGCCAGCAGCATGATCACCATCACCAGCGCCGTGCCGGAGGCCACCGCCATGGCAATAAAATCCGGGGGCAGGATGGCTGTGTTCCACCAGCCCCGGGATCCCTGAGTAGCAAAAATCAACGCAGTCACGGTGTGAATTAAGACCGCCACCGGCAGCCCCAGGTAGGCCACCGCCCGGGCCCGCCGCTTCGCCCGCTCCTCCAGTTCCGGCCGCCGCTCCGGCAGCAGCTGGAAATAGACGCTGAGGAAGGTGATCGCCAGGTAAGTGCTGAGGACAATCACATCCCAAATTAGAGGAGAAGCGAAGTTGGGATGCAGGAATAATTGGTAGATCCGGTCCACCCGGCCCAGATCAGGCAGGATGATGGCCATGGCTCCCAAAGTAGCGGCAAAAGCCGACAGGGAAGCTATCCTGGTGAAAGGCCGCAGCGGCTCCAAATTAAACAAGTAGACGGATGAAGAGACGATCAAGCCCCCGGCGGCGATCCCTACGAAAAAGGCAAAAACGGCAATGTACAGACCCCAGTTAAAGGGGTTCCGCATCTGGGTCACTACCAGTCCTTGCTGGATTTGATAAAACCAGGCCGCTAAACTGATGCCGATTAACACCAGGGATACCCCGGCAGCCGCATTGGTTCCTCGCATTGTATCACCTCCGCTTATTTAGGCTTGCTGGGACTCAAGTAAAACACTTTCGGGGCTGTACCCAGTTCCTCCAGGAGGCGAAAAGTCTCCTGTTCCCGGATGAGCTTCCCCACCGCTGAGGCCGGGTCGTCCAAATCCCCGAAATGACGGGCTTTAGCCGGGCAAGCCTGCACGCACATGGGGAGTTCTCCTTGGGCGGTGTACTGGGCGCAAAAAGTGCATTTTTCCGTAATCCCCTTCGGCCGGTTGGGGGAATAGACCAGCCGGTCGTTGGGGTCCCGGTGGTCAAAAGGATAACCGTAAGCATAATCTTGGGGATACCCGGCCTTTTCCTTGGCTTTCTCGGGGTCCTCCCAGTTGAACTGGCGGACGCCGTAAGGGCAGGCGCTCATGCAGTAGCGGCAGCCGATGCATCGCTCCAGGTCCACCAGCACCACACCCCGCGCATCGGTGTAAGTGGCCCCGACGGGACAGACTTTCTGGCAGGGAGGGTTATCGCACATCTGACAGGAAACGGGCAAAAAGTACATTTTCGCCCCCCCTGTTTGCTCCGGGGGAATCTGGTGATGACTGCTGCCGGGGGTAAAGACCCGGTTCCACCAGGTACCCGGCGGCTGGGCGTTCACCTGCTTGCACACTACGGCGCAGGTGCGGCAGCCGATGCATTTATATAAATCGATCACCATCCCTAATCTCATGCTTCCTCACCTGCCTTTCGCACATCCACCAGGCATTCGTTCCAAGCGGTATTGGGGGCCCACATCCCCGGCGTGAAATACACTTCATGGGTGGGTTTGATAAAGGGATAAGTCAGGGAATTATAAGAAGTATCCTTCAGGTAGCGGCTCCACCAGCCTTGTTCAAAAATGACCAGCTGCCTGCTCATCCCCGGGTCCAGGACCGCATAACCTTTCACCAACCCCCGGTCGTTGTACACCTCCACCAGGTCCCCCTCTTTAATCCCTTTCCCGCGAGCATCTTCCGGGTGCAGGTAAACCTTTGGCTTACCGTCTTCCAGTTCATTCATCCAGATATTGTTGGAATGGGTAGAATGCACCCGGTAGAGGGAGTTACGGGTGATGTACGCAAAAGTGTATTTTTCCTTGGCCTCCGGTGACAGGCGGTACTCACTGTCTGCAAAGGGAGGCTTGTGCACGGGCAATGCTTCGCCCAGATCCAAGAAGATGTCTTCATCTTTGTAGAACTCGATGCGCCCGCTTTTCACAAACCGGGCCGTGGCCGGCAAGGCGGCCGGGCGGCTTAAAGGCGGGAAGGGCTTTTTGTGAGCCACCTGCTCATAAAAAGGTACCTGCCGGTTATTGGGCCCCTCGGACCACATGCGCACCGGCCCCTTTTTCAACCGGGCCAGGGTTATGCCTTCGGTGGGGGGCCCACCTGTCCGCAAGATGAGTTCAATGGCTTTCTCCGCCGCTGTCTGCTCATCATCCCCGGGGAAGAAATGGCTTTCAAACCGCGGCTCCAGCCTTTTCGCCATTTCCCGGGCGATCCAGAGCTCGCTTCTTCTTTCCCCGAGAGGCGGGATCACCGGCTGCTGGAGCTGCATGTAAGGATGAAGGGGTGTCGTCACCAGTTCCGTCTTTTCATACCAGCTGGCCGCCGGGAAAACCACATCGGCCCAATCACAGCTCGTGGTACGCTGGAAATCCATGGCCACGATTAGTTCCATTTCTCCCCGGGCGGCCATTTCCCGGAGCCGGTTCGCCATGTTGTGCTGGTCAAAGGGGTTGTGCCAGCCGAAGATGAAACCCTTTAGACCGTTTTTGGGATAGGGGGCCACCATGTTTGGCGTCGGCCCGTGGAGGAAGTATAACCAGGGTGTCCAGCGAGCCGCCGCCGGGAACCACCAAGCCTGCACATCCATGCGCACCCGGTACTGGCCGGCGTAGGTGGAAATCCCTGCGCCGGGCTTACCGATATTGCCCGTCAGCACGGGGATTAGAGCTAACGCCCGTCCCTTTAGATCCCCGTGGTACCACTGGTAGTTGCTGGCGCCGTAAATCACATGGAGGGGTTTGCCGGCGGCCATTTCCCGCGCCAACCGCACCACCGTCTCCCATTCCACCCCTGTTTCCTGCGCCACATAGCCGGGGGACATTTGCCTAACCTGCTCCCGCAGGAGCTGGAAAACGGTTTTCACGGCCACCTGACTGCCGTCCTTTAACGGCACTTCCCACTGGCCCTCCAGCTGCACGTCCAAGGGCAGGTCCAGCTTCTCCGGGTGGACGGTGAGCCAGGCACCGTTATAAGCGACATAAGCTTCCCGGTAGTCAGGCACATCCGCCGGCCTGGCCAACCCGGCCACTTCTTGCGCCGTGAGCTTTTTCCCGTTGTCCAGGCGAACCAGCAAGGGCAGATCGGTGTAGGTCACGATAAAGTCCCGATCGTAGAGTCCTTCCTCCAGGATCACTTTCACGATGCCTAACGCCAGGGCGGCATCACTGGAGGGCTTCAGCTGGATCCATTCGTCGGCCTTCGCCGCGGTGGCGGAAAAGACCGGGTCGAACACCACCATTTTACCGCCGTTAAGCCTGTTCTGGGTGAGAAAATCAGCATCCATCAAGCGGGTGACCATGATATTGGAACCGAATACAGCCGTATACTTCGAGTTAAGCCATTCGATGGGCTCCAATTCCTCCGTCTGCACCCCGAAGGTCTGGGGGAAAAACATGGGCAGGTCCCCATTCAGATCATAAGGATGCAGTAAGGTCCAGCCCGCCAGGGTGGACAAGGCAATCCAAGCTCCCTTGTGGACATGGCCCGTACCTCCCACCTGGAAGCTGAAGCCAATGGAATCGGAGCCGTACTTGGCCGCTATTTCTTTGAGCTTTGCCGCCGTGTAATCCAACGCTTCTTCCCAGGATACCTCCTTAAACTTCCCTTCTCCCCGTTCTCCCACCCGGAGAAGGGGTTTCTCCAACCGGTCCGGACCGTAAAGCAAATTGATAAAGGACAAGCCTCTAAGGCAGCCCCGCGGTCCATATTCCGGTTCCGGATAATCATCGGTAGGAGACAAAGTCTTAATCTGCCCGTCCACCACCATCGCTTTGATGCCGCAAGCGGCCGTACAGTTGGGAGAGCAAACGGTGCGGACGAACTTGACCTCCTTGGGCCGGACCGGCTCCCGGCTCCAGGCGGCACCATCCCTGCTTTTATAGATCATGCCGCTGCCGGCCAACAGCCCCCCAACCAGCGCTCCCTGTAAGAAGCGCCGGCGGGTTAACTTCAATCCTTTTTTTAACACGGTCCTCCACCTCCATGGGTCCATTCTCCGTTAACGAGTGCCGAAATACCATGACCTGGATCACAAATAGCCGCAAAGGCCGTTACCCCGCCTGCCGCTGTCCCTTGCCACGCTGGACAACCGGACAGGGTAGTTTAGGATTGATTATATAAACCTGCCGGGAAAAACCGATAAATAGGATTTTGCAATATTCTTAACAATTTGTTACTTGCCTGCCAATCTAGGGGACGAGCGTGGTTGACTTTCGCCAATGCCCCCCGCAGGATACTCATTGTCTTGGCGGCGCCTAACAAAACAGGGAGCCTGTTCGGCCCCCTGCGAGATTGAAATTGAGCTTTTCCTATTACCTTCCTACCAGTAACTCCGCCTGCCGCCGCGTAATATTGATGCTCTTCGCGGCCTCATCCCAGTCTACCTTGGCACCAAGGGCTTCGCTGACAAAGGGCAATGGCACGAAAGCCCGGCCGGCTCGCCCGGTTTCCCCGGCACCGGGCGTTCACCGCGCCGGTCTCCCGCCGATCTCCGGCCGGACGCTCCTTCCGTTCCCGGGTCAAGTCCCCCAGGTGAGCCGGGCCGGCAGTCCTGTGCAATAGATATCCACGCCTCAAGAAAAAAATTGCATGTTCATGTTAAATTTAGTAACATTGTTATTACATTCTTTTATTTTAGAGGGGAGGTAATCCTTGCCGGAAAGATGTCCCAATACTTTATTTGTTCAAAGTTTTTTGTCACCGCCAGCCGTTATGTATAAGCCCAGGGAAAAAAACGAACAATAACACCACAAAGGAGGTAGTACAAAATGCAACTGCAACTCGTGCCGTTGATCATAGTGATCGCCTACTTGATTGGTATGTTAGGAATTGGTTATTTCACCAACAAGTTCTTTATCAAAGGCAGTGAAGACTACCTGGTCGCCGGTAGACGCCTGGGCGTTTTATTTGTCGCCGCCAGCTTGGCTGCTAACAACGTGGGCGGCGGCAGTTCCGTCGGGGTGGCCCAGCGGGCTTTCACTGACCAGTGGGGCTTATCGGCAGGTTGGTATGTTTTGGCTGCCGCTATCGGCGTCATACCCCTGGCATACTTCGCCCCTTACATCCGCAAAGCAGTGGCCATTACCATTCCGGAAATTGTGGAGAGACGTTTCGGTGTGACGGCAGGCTTGATCACGGCTGTCCTCAACGCTACGGCCTTGTTCTGCTTGACGGCTTCCCAGATTCTGGCGTCCGGTACCATTATCAGTGCCCTGGTAGGTTTGGACTTATCCATCGCCATTATCATTGCGGCTATGATCGTCATTGTTTACACCGTCATGGGCGGATTGTTCGCTGATGCAGTTTCCGACTTAATCCAGTGGTTTGTGATCTCCCTTGGTCTTTTAATCAGCTTGCCCTTTGTGATTTCCGGTGCCGGGGGCTGGTCCGCCATCACCGAAGCTTTACCCCCGGGACACCTCAGTTTCACCAAGGTCGGCTTTACCCAAATCTTCAGCTTAATGATCATGTACTTCGTGACCTTCTTATCCGGTCCGGAGATCATCTCCCGTTTTAATGCCGCTGAAAACGAAGCCACCGCCCGCAAATCTGCTCTAGTCGGCGCCGTCCTCATGGGCGTGTACGCCTTTATTCCCGCTTTCATCGGCGTGGTGGCCCGGGCAAAATTCCCGGAAATTGAATCCAGCCAGGCTTTAGTAACAGCGGTGTTCAACCTGGCGCCGGAGTGGATCGGGGGCTTAGTGGCGGCTGCCATCATATCCGCCACCATGTCCAGTGCCGACTCGGACATGCTCTGTGCCTCCTCCATCATCGTGAAGGATATTTATCAAAAATACGTTAACCCCAACATTGAAGACCGCAAAATCATTACTCTTACCAGGTTTTTCAACGTGATCATCGGTTTGGCCGGCATGTCCATCGCCCTGTTCAAGATCAACATTATTACCTTGAACACCTTTTCCTTTGCCTTGCGTTCCGCCGGACCCTTCGCCGCTTTTGGTTTGGGACTGGTTTGGAAAAGCGCCACGAAAAATGCCGGTATCCTCTCCATTATCGGCGGTTCCATCGGCGCCATCGTGTGGCAGGTCCTGGGTGAGCCCTTCGGTATCCTGGCCATTGTCTTCGGTGCCGCCGTCAGCATTGTCGTTTTCGCTTTAGTCACCATCATCGAAAGCAGTATGGGAGTACCGCCGGCACCAAGTGCATACCTGGATGAATTGAAGAAAAAATAAGCCCCGGCTAAAGGGGCTTATTTTTTCTTGGCTATGGCTTCCTTGGCTTTCTGCACAATGTGTTCTTTGGTCAGGCCATAGGCGGCCAGCAGTTCCGCAGGGGTACCCGATTCCCCGAAACGATCCTCCACTCCTACCCGCAGGACGGGCACCGGGCAATGCTCGGCCACGGTCTCCGCCACGGCGGAACCTAAACCGCCGATCACGTTGTGCTCCTCCGCCGTCACCAGGGCCTTGGTGGTTTTCGCCAGTTGGATAAGGGCCTCCTTATCCAGGGGCTTAATGGTGGACATGTTGAGGACCGCCGCTTCGATGCCTTCTTGGGCCAGGAGATCCGCCGCTTCCAGAGCAATAGAGACCATGATGCCTGTCGCCACGATACCTACCTGGGTGCCGGGACGGATGAGATGGGCTTTGCCAATTTCAAAGCGGTAGTTGTCGTCATAGATCACGGGCACGCCGGGTCTCCCCAGCCGGATGTAGACAGGGCCCCGGTGTTCCGCCGCCCGGAAGACCGCTTGCTCCGTCTCCACCGCGTCCGCCGGTACGATCACGGTCATATTGGGCACGGCCCGCATGAGGGCGATATCCTCCAACGCTTGGTGGGAAGCGCCGTCTTCCCCCACGGTTAACCCCGCATGAGAAGCGGCAATTTTTACATTTAAGTTGGGATAGGCCACACTGTTCCGGATCATCTCAAAAGCCCGGCCGGTGGCAAAAATGGCGAAAGTGCTGGCAAAGGGAATCTTGCCGCAGAGGCTCAAACCGGCGGCGGTGCCGATCAAATTCTGTTCCGCGATGCCGACATTAAAGAACCTACTTGGAAAGGCTTCCCTAAATTTAGCCGTCTTGGTGGAACCGGCCAGGTCGGCATCCAGCACCACCACATCCGGGTTAAGCTCTCCCAGTTTGACCAGCGCTTTACCATAGGCATCTCTCGTCGCGATTTTTGTAGTCATCCTGTTATCCCCCTTACTCCAGCTCGGTCAGGGCTTGGGCTACCTGTTCCGGTTTCGGTGCCACGCCATGCCAGCCCACCTGGTTCTCCATAAAGGAAACGCCCTTGCCTTTGACGGTATTGGCTACAATAATGGTCGGCCGTCCCTTGATTTCTTTGGCTTCGGAGATGGCGGACAAGATGGCCTCAATATCGTGGCCGTCAATGGCCAGCACATGCCACCCGAAAGCGCGCCATTTATCAGTTAAAGGTTCGGGAGACATCACTTCCTGCACCGGGCCGTCGATCTGCAGCCCGTTATGATCCAAGAAGGCCGTTAAGTTGTCCAATTTATAATGGGCCGCCGCCATGGCCGCTTCCCAGACCATGCCCTCCTGGCATTCCCCGTCGCCCAGCAGCACATACACCCGGTAATCCTTCCCGTCCAGTTTACCGGCCAGAGCCATCCCGTTGGCTACGGATAAACCTTGCCCCAAGGAGCCGGTGGACATTTCCACTCCCGGCAGCACCTTCATGTCGGGATGCCCCTGCAGCCTACTGCCGAATTTCCGTAAAGTAAGCAGCTCTTCCTTGGGAAAGAAACCCCTTTCCGCCAGCGCAGCGTATAGAACGGGGGCGGCATGTCCCTTGGACAAAACAAAACGGTCCCGGTCCGGCCAATCGGGCTCCCGGGGATTAATCCGCAATTCATGGAAATACAGGGTGGCGACAATATCCGCCGCCGACAAGGACCCGCCCGGGTGGCCGGAACCGGCGGCCCCCGTCATTTGAATGATTGATTTGCGGATTTCCCTGGCCTTAGCCTGCAGCTCTTGAATTAAATCCCGTGACAAAACCATCACCTCCGGAAATACTCACAACGCCGATGAGAACAAAATCTTAAAGCCGGTGTTCCTTGAAACCTTCACCTAAGACCTCCCGCACATCGGTCAAAACCACAAAAGCGCGGGGATCCGTTTCCGCCACCAGCCTTTTTAACTTACTGATTTCCCCCCGGTGCACCACACACAGGATAGTCTCCCTCGACTGCCCGGTAAATAAACCCCGCCCCGCCAGCCCGGTGGCGCCCCGGTCCAACTCCTTGATGATGCGCTGGGCGATGACGTCGCTGTGCTCGGAAATAATCAAAGCGGCTTTCGCATAGCTGAATCCTTCCTGGATCCCGTCAATGATTTTGGTGGTAATAAATAGGGACAGCAGGCCGTAAAGGGCCAGCTCTAAATTGAACACCACACCGGCCACGGCAATGACCGCCGTATCAATGATCATTAATGCTTGCCCAATGGTCAGCTGGGTATAACGGTGGAGCAGCCGCGATGCCAGGTCGGTGCCGCCGGTGGATCCTTCGGAACGGATCACAATAGCAAGGCCCACTCCCACCAGCACACCGCCGTAAACGGCAGACAGCAAAGGGTCTGAAGTAAAGGGCTTCACCACCAGGCTCAGCAGATCCACGGCCATGGAATAAGCCAGGGTACCGTAAAAAGTCCGTAAAACAAAATAAATGCCCATTTCCCTGGCCGCCAGCAAAAACAGGGGCACGTTCAAAGCCAGCATGGTTAAGCCGGTCGGGAAACCCGTCAAATGATAAATGACGGTAGCCATACCGCTCACCCCGCCGGCAGCGATTTTGTTGGGAATCAAAAAAAGCACCAGTCCCAATCCCGCTACAGCTGCCCCCAGGGCAATCCCAAAAAAGCGTATCATATGTTCCCTGGTCATGTTGCTCACTCCAACCTGCCCTTTGCTGCTTATAGTCTATTCATTTTGTTCCCAATCTAACCTCACGTTTCGACGGGACTAAGTAACTTTCTATATGATTCTCCATTATTCCTTTCCAAAAAAGAAAAATCCCGTTAAAGCGGGATCAGGCCGGCGACAAAGGCCATAGGTGCTGACCGGGGATGAGCCGGAGCCACATCAGAAGAGGGGGAGCCCCTAGCGGTGGACGCGGGATCTTATTCTTCCAGGGAGAACTTGTACCCTACCCCCCAAACGGTTTTGAGGTATTTCGGTTTGGAGGGATCCTGTTCAATCTTGGTCCGGATGCGGCGGACAAAGACGCTGATGGAGCCCAGGTCCGCCACGTATTCCTCATTCCAGAGCACTTTAAACAGCTGTTCCCTGGTAAACACCTGCTCCGGGTGGCCGGCCAAAAAAGCCAGCAAATCAAATTCCTTGGCCGTCAGGTCTACTTTTTGGCCGCGCACCACCACCGTGCGCTGCTTGCAGTTAATGGTCAAGTCCGGGTAAGAAATGATGTCGCTGCCGCTCCCTTGGTCTGGGACGGCGGATACGCGCCGCATCAGCGCTTTCACCCGCAGCACCAGTTCAATGGGACTAAAAGGTTTGGTCAGGTAGTCATCCGCGCCCAGGTTAAAACCGACGCTTTTATCGATGATTTCACTCTTGGCCGACAAAAGCATCACCGGCGTATGGGAGGAGGCCTGGCGAATGAGCCGCAGCACATCAAAACCGTCCTTTTCCGGGAGCATAATGTCCAAAATCACCAAATCCGGTTTTTCTCTTTGGAACATTTCCCAGCCCTGCTCCCCGTCCGCTGCGTACAGCACCTCAAACCCTTCCTTCACCAGGGCTTGCTCCACCACTTTCTTGATGTTTTCTTCGTCATCAACCAGCAGGATTCTCGCCATACTCCTCACCTGTACCCCCCTCCACGGGCCTGCCTACCGGCAGCCCTATAGTAAAAGTACTTCCTTTGTTCACTTCACTGGAGACACTGACCCAGCCCCGGTGCATTTCCACCAGTTCCTTGGCCAGCGCCAGCCCCAATCCGGAGCCGCGGTAGCGCCGGGCGTCGGAATTGTCCACTTGACGGAAACGGTCGAAGATGTAAGATAAATCCTCGGCCCTGATCCCAATGCCCGTGTCACTGACGGCAATCAGTACCTCTTCTTTATCCCGGTCATAATCGACGGTGATACGGACTTTCCCTCCCTGGGGCGTAAACTTCACCGCATTATCTGCCAGGTTCAACACGGCGCGGCGAAATTTTTCCGGATCCGCCTTCACCAGGGGCACTTCCGTCAAGAACTCGGTGCTGAATTCAATCTCTTTCTTCCGGGCTAAAGGCGCGATCACTCTTTCCACGGAATCGATCACATCAACCACGTCCATGGTTTCCGGCCGGAGCCGGTAGCGTCCGGCCTCGATTTGGGCTAAGTCCAGCAAATCATTGATGAGCATGAGCAGGTTTTCCCCGTTGGTTTTGATTTCTTCCACGTTTTGCCGGTTAACCTGGTCACCCGCAGGCAACTGCTGCTGCAGCAATTCGGCAAAAGCGATAATGGCCGTCAGAGGGGTGCGCAGTTCATGGCTCATGGTGGCCAGGAAACGGGACTTGTGCTGGTTAAGAGTCTCCAGCTCCTTATTGGCCGTTTCCAAAGCTTGCTGCTTGGCTTTCAGCTCTTGGTTGGCCAGTGTTAATTCTTCCGTTCTCTTGGCCACCTGCGCTTCCAGGTTAGTATAGAGCTCCCTCAACTGGTCTGCCATATCTTGAAACTGCAGGGCCAGGTCTTTAATCTCACCTTCTGCTTCCAACTCGCGCAAGTTCAGGTTCCAATTGCCCCGGCCCAACTGGACGGCAGCCGATTTCAACTGCTGCAGCGGAATGGTCACGGTCCGGTTTAGCAGCAGGTAAATGGCGGTCAAAGTAAAACCCAACACCAGCAGGGTAAAACCGAAATGCCGGTAAGCATTGGAACGGAGACTGCTGATAAAGATGTCCATCGGCATTAAGACACTGATGGCGCCGGCCAGGTCGCCCAGCTGGTAGCCTTCCTTCGGGTAGCCCGCTATATCCGGTTCTCCCGCCGGGGACCCGTGACAAGGCAAGCAAGATTCATTGGCGTGGAGGGGAATCATGTAGCGGAAATAATGCCTCCCGTCAATCACTTCCTGCCCCCAGGCTTCTTTGAGGCCGTCATTGTCCATAAAAGCATGCAAAACCCGCTGCTCAAAATCATCGGGCTGGTTGAGGGGATTCCTGGCCGTTAAACGAGTTTGCTTGATCTTGTAATCGGTCCACTGGCCGAAAATCTCACTGGAGCCCGTCCCCACCGCCGCCGGGTTTAGATGCTTGAATTCAAAGTGCCCGTGGGGGCAATAGTTGATGCGGTCCTGGTTCCTGGCGATGAATTCCCGGGTGGCCAAAAGCTGCAGGGTAATCACACTGGCTTTTTCATGGAGCTCCAGGTAAGCCTGTTTCTGGAGCTGCCGGTAGTCCCAAAAAAAGCTGGCCAGCATCACAAGCACAATAGTAAGAGTCGTAGCCAGCATAAAGCGAAAAGAAAGAGAATGACGCGACAATTCGCTCACCTGCCTTGAAAGAATGCAACCGCATTCACCCCTTCTTTTCGCTAAGGAAAGAATGTTTTCCTGCCGTCAAAGAGTGGAATACAGTGGCACAAAACCGCCCGGCCCGGCTCCTTTCCCGACCGCCGGCACTACGCCGCACCCTTTTTTACCTTTCGCCCCTAAAAATGACGGTTTGCCGGCGGAAACGACGGCAGGACACAGGCTACGGGTCCTGCAGCACCGGTTGGCGGCCGGGTGCGACAGCCCATTTCCCCGGGCTGAAAAGCTTACGACGCTGGATCCGGAGGCTCTTGATCCTTAATTTAAAGTCAATGAAGTCTCCCCGCCCCGGTCCCTTTCCCCGCCCCTTGAATATTATTTTAGAAAGGAGGTACGTCAATGATTGTCATCGATCCGGGCCACGGCGGCTCAGATCCGGGAGCCACCGGCCCTTCCGGTCTGAAAGAAAAAGATGTGACGCTGGCCGTAAGCCTGCGGCTGGCGGATAAATTGAAGCAGTTGGGGGCCCAAGTCCAGCTCACCAGGCGAACGGACCAGGGCCTCCCCCTGGCAGAAAGGGTATATTTAATTAACAGCTTTAAATCCCAGGTTTTCGCCAGTATCCACTGCAATGCTCATTCAAATCCCCAAGCCGGGGGCGTGGAAATCTGGCACAGCTACCGGGGCGATTACGGCAGCATCTACTACCGGGAAGCCATGCGGATTGCCTCCATCGTTCAAGAACAACTGGTACAAGGCACCGGTTTAAAGAACAGGGGGATCAAATACAGGCTGGTGGATACCCAAGGTTCTCCCATTTACGGGCTGGATTACTTTTACCTGCACCGGAAAGCCAAGTGCCCCGGCCTGATTATCGAGCTGGGCTTTATCAGCAACCCGGCCGAGGAAGCTCTGCTGGCGGACCCGGCCTTTCAAGATAAAGCAGCCGCTGCCATCACCGCCGGATTAGCTGCCGCTCTTGGCTTGACGGGTAAACCGCCCTGCCAGCCAGGGCCTCCCGCCCTCAAGGAAACAACGGTCATCTTTAAAGGCACAAGATTACAAGGCTTCATTCTGGACGGCCGGGCCTATGTGGAAGTTCGCAAGCTGGCGGAAACCATGGGCGCTGCGGTGCACTGGGATCCAAACCTGAACCAGGTCGTCATCCAGAAATAAACGGCCTCCTCACGAACACCGGGCCTACGAAAAAGACGGCGGCTGAAGTCCTTCAGTCGCCGTCTTAATCCCTATCCCTTCCGCAGTTCTTTTACCTCCATGTAGCGGTCTCTGGCCCAATTATTGTAAAACGGAGTGCCGTCCTGATTTCTGATGCCGTAATAGAAGTGCCGCAACGCTTCGTTGATGTCACCTTTACGTAAATACAGCTCCCCCAAAATCAGGCATAACAGCTGTTCATGTTCCGGCTCCAGCCTAAGATTAGTGTTACCGTAATAAGCCTGATAGTAATTGTCAAAAGCCAGGTTCCAGGACCGGTGGTAGAGTTCCTCATCCCCTACATCCCGGTAGAGCCAGGACAGGGCCAGGTACAGTTTGCCCAGGGCTAAAGGATTCTCTTTTTCCGCTTCCGCAAAATAAATGGCTAGATAGTAGCTGAGAAAAACCCGGTCAATGGAGAGGGGATCGGCCGGCGGCAAAGAAACCTTGCCCTGCAACTGCAAAGCCTTTTCCCGGTAAGGACGCAGCCTTTCCGGGCTGACATGGCCCAGCTTGTCAAAATCGTTATAGTGTTCACTGTACAAGCAGTAAGGACAAGTGCGAATATTATACCAGAGCGGTTCAAAATCCACATAGATTTCCCTTAAATCATTTTCCCGTTTATTCAGTCTTAACTTGCTCATCCTTGGGTTCTTTGCCACAAACTCACCGTCGCACACCGGGCAAGTAACCCGCTTTTCCAATAAGAAATCCTTATCAGTTTCCCGGGCCAAGATCCCGTAGACCTTATGCCCTTCCGGCAGCAGTCCCAGGCGGTCCAAAGGCTGCGCCTGGTCAACAGGAGACGCCACCGCCGGCTCCCCCGCCAGGGCCTCATTGTTGGCCGCCTGCACCGGTTTGATCTCACAAGCCTCCAACAACCGTGCTTCCAACTGCCTGATGCGGCGGCTTAAGGTGGTCATGATGGCAAAAGCCATTTCCGGCACTTCCCGGATTAAGCGCTGGAAATTCTCTTTCGGGATACTGAGCACGATGACATCGGTCTCGGCAATACCGGAGGCACTACGGGGCAAATTATCCAACATGGCCATTTCCCCGAAGAATTCTCCCCGGCCCAGTACGGCAAATTTTTCCTGGACACACTTAAAGGAATTCCCGTATACCGCGACCTCTCCCGAAAGAATGATAAACATCTCGGTGCCGACATCGCCTTCGTAGCAAATGAAATCTCCCTTGGCAAACCGTTTAACCGTACCCAGTTTTTTCAGTTTTTCCAAAACTTCTAGATTCATTTGATCCCTCCGGTATGCACTTGTTTTCCATCTTGCTAAACCGCCGTCATGATCTATGCTATTCATATTTACGCCGCCATGCCCCGGAATACCTGCATCCCTTGAAAATAATGGGTATATAAAAAAGACGGCACCGGGAATCATCCCGTCACCGTCTCCTGCCGCCAAGCTGACCGTCCCACCTAAATGTGCAAAGCCCCTCGCTTCTGCTTGATCACTTGATAAAGGTCCTCCGCCACCTGCTCGGGATCATCCCCCAGCATCACCTTGCCCCCGGTAAGACCCTCCAGACCGGCGGTGAGGACCCGTACCAGCTCCGGCCCTCCCGTCACCGGCGGCACCGGGGAGAGATGGGTGGTCAGCCCAAAAGCCAGAGCAAAAATACCGTCGATGGTGGCTTTTTGTTCCATCCATTCCGGCGCGCTGACCGCCACGGGCAGGTCTTTGGTGTCCACACCCAGGGCTTCGGCCAGGGCGGTCACCAGCATGGAAATGCGCCCCGTATCGGTACAGGTGCCGAAGCTCAAGACCGGCGGGATCTGCAGAGCCCCGCCAATCTCCTTCAGCCCGGGACCGGCGTAGGCCAGGGCCTCCAGATTAGCCAGTCCGGCTACTTCCAGGCCGTGATTGCCGCAGCCCCCGGCAATGACCAGGATATCCCTTTTGATCAGTTCTTTCGCCAGGTTCACGGTCATCCAGTCTTGCGGGCCGTTTTTTAAAGTGGCACAGTTGACGATGGCCACCACGCCCTGGATTTTACCCTGCTTGATCACCTCCAGCAGTGGGTCCAGCTTGCCGCCTAAGGCTTGCAAAACCGCCTCCGTGGAGAAGCCGGCGACGGCCTTTTGCCGGCGGGACGGCACGTAGGGCTTGACCTTCTGCTTGCGCAGGGGATAATTGGCCAGGGCCCACTCCAGGAGCTGCCGGGCCATTTCCACCGCTTCCGGGGGCTTGTAATCCAGGTTTTTCTCCACTTTAGGCAGGCGCACCAGGTCATTCACCGACGCCAGGGTCACCTGGTATTTCTCCGCATATGGATGAAGATTGGGCGGTGAACAATTCTCATCCATGGCGAACAAATCCACCGCCCCGGTGGCCAGCAGGGGCTCAATGGAGAGCCAGTTCCCGGTATGGCCTACAAAGACCTCATCCATGGGAAAACGCTGCAGCATTTCCTGCCCCGTTTCGATGGAACCGACAATCCTAATCCCTTTAGCGCCTATTTGCCTTGCTCTCTCCTGCCACTCCGGTTTTTTGGCTTCCATGAGGGTAGCAATACCCAGCCAGGGTTCGTGGCCGTTAAAAACAATATTCACGTAATCCGGGTCCAGGATGCCCAGGTCCATGTTCACTTCATGAGGGGCCGGGGTGCCGAAGAGGATATCCTGCACCATTTCCAGGGGAATCTGGGCCCCGTAGATGCAGGCAATGCTCAACCGGAGGGCCTTGCGCGCCAGGGAAATATAATCACCATCCACGTTGGTCAAGCAGCTGGCGGTGGCATCCTTGATTTCATGGAGCACCCCCGCGGGAAAGATGGCTAAATCCTGCCACACTTTTTGCCTGGCGATAGGAGCAAAAGCGGTAATGGTTTTCGACGGCTCCCGGTAATCGGCGGACAGCTCCGCCAAGAAAAAGTCCGCCAGTCTTTCCGCTTGCTCCTCTACGGTACCGGCGGTGCTTAAGCCCAGTTTTTCCAGCATATAAGTCAACTTACCGGTATCCGTGATCTGAAAAGGCGTTTTCCCCTGGGCCGTAGCTTTCAAAGTGCTGAAGGCCATGTAGGCATGATGGGAATAGGTGGCGGTGCCCATCACATTCCGCAGCAAGAAATCCCGCATGGCCATAGCATCGGGGCTGATGCCGCACACCCCCAGTTCCGCCCCTGCTTTGGGCGAAATCCGGCAGGGCCCGTTGCTGCAGAGCTGGCAGCTCACTCCTTCCGTGCAGAAGTTGCAGCGGATCTTGGCTTGCGGGTCAAACCGGTCAAAGACGGTGCTCATCCCGTCGGGCTTCAGCCTTTTTTCATACATTTCCTGTACGGAATCATGGTAGCTGACCCGCCCGTCAATACGGAAAGTACTTTCTTTGCCCATATCCAGCCTCCCAAGAATCATGTTTTCTGTATTATGCCCGTTATATGGGAAAACATGATTTGGGAGGGGCGGGAATCTTCCCCTTCTCCATGGCAATCCGCATCATCTGTTCTTTCTTGTTCACAGGAGGCACATAAATCTCTTGCCGCCGCACCAGAGCGATGGCACCATGCTTGCATCCCCGGATGCAGGCACCGCAGCCTAAGCATCTCTCCTGGTTTAAAACGGCTTTCCTGCTCTTCTTGTCACCCGGCACCCTTTCTTCCACTTTTATGGCACGGACATGGCACCGCTTGGCACAGCTGCCGCAGCCGGTACACAAGTCTTCGTTAATACGCGGGATAAAATTGCTGGGATGAGCGGCCAGAATGCCGTATTCATTAGTCTTCCGCAATGCTTCACAGCAGCAGCCGCAGCAGTGGCAAATGTAGGCCGGCTTCTTCTGCACATTATCGGCCAAGTGCACTAAACCCAGTTCCTCCGTCTTGTCCAGCACCCGCAGCAGTTCATCCACGGTGGCCCGGCGGGCAAAGCCCCTTCTGATGAGCCATTCAGCGGCATTGCCCAGGGAGGTGCACACATCTTCAATGGGGGCATCGCAGTTAGTCCCCAAATGCTGGGCCTTGTGCCGGCAGTAGCACATAGTCAGGGCGCCGCCCCCCGCATCCCGGATCATTTCCGAAGCCTTCTCATAGGATAGGACTTCCGTCTCCACCTCCTCGGGCATCAGGCTTTCGTAAGCCCAGGTCTGAAATAATTTGGTCTGGGAATTGAACAGCTCCTTAACCACTACCGGATCTTGGAAATAAGCATGGAACAGCTCCGCCAGTTCCTGCAGCGGGAGCTTGTCAGTCACCCGCATGAAAGTATACTCAAAGAAGCCGATGACCAGGGGGCTGAGCATGTAATAGACGGTATCGTCACGGGGAATGTCGATTACCAATCCCTTGTTGGCCATGTCGTCCAAATGCTGCCGCAATTCCTCTGGGTCCAGGCCCATGATGTCCACCAGCTTTTCAAACCTGACCAGGCCCTGCGGGAATTTGGCGCCGATCATGGCCTGGACTTCCGTATACATGATGTGTAGTATGCGCATCAGAGTCTCATTGAGCGGCGCCCCCACCGGGTTTTGATCGAGTCTTTGGGCCAGTGCCTTAAACACATCTTGTTTCGCCACGCTTAAATGTCCCATGTAAAACTCCCCCTTAATTGTCCCGGCAGCCGGAGGCTGCAGGAAAAGTTAAGAAATTACCGAATTATACAAATATATTTAACATTGATGACTGAATACCTGCTCAGTAAAGAAAAAATCCCCGGCGGGGACCCGTTTTTTTAGACAGGAGGTCCCAAGACAGGGCACAGGCAGGCAGCGTCCTGCCCTGTCATGGCAAACAGTTTTTTGCCGCCCCGGGTCCGGGGGGGATCAACAACACCCGGTTTAGCTCCTGACAATGGCCTCCACGGGGCAAACCTGGACACAGGAGCCGCACCCGTTGCAGGCACCGGTAATATGATAACCTTGCCACACGGATGAGATCAGGGCAGGTCCGGTGTAGCCGTCGTCAACGGCCTGCTGGGGGCAGATGACACTGCAGCTGCCGCAGGAAATGCAGTCACCGGTAATGCGGTAAGACATGGCAGGGCCTCCTTACCCAGAATACCTGTCCTTATAACTGTTCCCCAAAAGAATAATCTTCATGTACCCTTGTCAATTTTTGCCTAGGGATAATATAATGGAGGCAAGGTCATTAAATCCAAGGGGGAGTAGACGTTGATGTGGAAAGAGAAATACCGTCTCGGAGTACAGAACATCGATGAACAGCATGAAGAACTCTTCCGCAGGGTGTCTGAATTTGTCCTAGCTCTTCGCCAGGATGGATCTTGGGAAGAAAAATTGCCAAAAGTCAAAGAAACCCTGGCCTTCATGCAAAGCTACGTCATCACTCACTTCGCCGACGAAGAAGCCTACCAGAGAGAAATGCAGTACCCTGGTTATGAAGAGCACCGCCGGATACATGAGGACTTTAAAGCGGAAGTCCATGAGTTCGCCAGGCGGTTTGAAGAGGAAGGCTATTTGGAAGACACCGTGCAGCAGTTTGCCGGTAAGCTTCTTGCCTGGTTAATCAACCACGTGGCGGCCACTGACCAGCAGATAGCCCATTTTGTTTCGGGACAAGGGAGGTCAAATAATGAAGGCTGAGTATGTCAATCCTTTTTATCAAGCGACTATTAATGTTTTCAAGCTGATGCTTGATATAGATGTGATGCGGGATACGTCCAAAGCGCTGCAGCAGATGCTGGGGAAACAGGAAGTAGGCGTGATCATTGAAGTGGAAGGGGACTTGTCCGGGTACATTCTCTATCGCTTCCCGGATACCATGATTCTGGAAATGGTGAAAATCATGTCCGGCCTGGAATTCGATCAGGTCGACAGCTTCGTCACCTCGGCCCTGGCCGAAGTATCAAATATCATCAGCGGCAACGCGGTTTCCAGTTTGTTTAACCAAAACTACCGCTGCAACATCAAACCCCCGCGGATTGTTTTGGAAGACAGCAAACCCATATGCCTGGAATGCCCACCGGGCGAACCGGTACTCAGGCTGCCCTTGCAGACCCCCATCGGTAAGCTGGAGATCGACATGGCCCTCAAGGAAACCAGCCAACGGGTGCAGTAAGCGGGCGCCCACAGGATCCAGCTATTTCGTCCAAACCAACCCATGCAGGGTGAACTGCCCCTGCCCTCCCGCCAACCGGTCAAACGCCACTTTCACCGGCAGGTTGTCCAGAGGCAGTTGGAAACTGGTATTACCGGTGAGCTTTTCCTGCAGTTCCAACCCCGGAACAAAGCTTCCCACCTGAATTCTTTCCGGCACGAGCCTGATGGTGCCGGGCTGTTCCAGGACGAGAGTTCCGGCCAACAACAAAGGCAGTTTCTGCCCGGCCACCGTGAAGGAGGCGGTCAGTTGCAGCTTATTGCCCGCAATGGATACTGCTAAATTTTGCAGAGGCAGGTTCAGCCGCCCGGACAAATACTCGGCAAGATTTTCCTCCGTTACCATGACCCGGATGGCGCCGGGCTCCTGAAAAGAATAATTAAAACCACCGTGAAGCCAAGCGGCCCACCAGCTGAACTCCACCCGGCACAATTCTCCCTGCAGTTCCGCCAGGGTTAGGTCGTTCAGCCGGACATGCTTGGCTTTTATATGCAGCGTATCGATCCTTCCCTGCAGCAGTTCCCAAGGAGGAAAAGTTTCCACCCGTACCTCCACCTCTGCGGCGGGCCACTGGGCGGCCGCTCTGGTCAAGGCTCGCTCCGCCAAAGGAATCAAGGTCAGCTGGGCCAGAACACCCAGCAGCACAGCCACCAGCCCGAACCTGCCCACCCACTTGAACCACAAAAAAACCACCCCCCACCATTCTATGACCGGTGGAGAGCGGTCATGTCTAAATTAGCGCCAGGCGTCTCTTACCCGCCGGCGGCAGGCAACCGGATCATAGTTTTCCCCGGGCCTGCTCTTTCAGGTAGGCCCTGATGAAAGGCATGATTTCACCGTCCATCACCGCCTGAACATTACCGGTTTCCACGTTGGTCCGGTGATCTTTCACCAGAGAATAGGGATGAAACACGTAAGAGCGGATTTGGCTACCCCAGGCGATTTCCCGCTGCTCGCCCCGCAGTTGGGCCAGTTCTTCCTCCTTCTTCCGCATCTCCAGTTCCCACAGCTTGGCCTTCAACATGGCCATCGCCATCAAGCGGTTAGCGTGCTGGGAACGCTCATTCTGGCACTGGACCACGATGCCCGTGGGCAGGTGGGTAATCCGCACGGCGGAGTCAGTTTTGTTCACATGCTGCCCGCCGGCACCGCCGGAACGGTAAGTATCGATTTTCAGATCCCCCGGGTCGATGGTGATCTCCGCCGTATCATCTACCTCCGGCATGCATTCTACGGAAGCAAAGGAGGTATGCCTGCGTCCGGACGCATCGAAGGGCGAAATCCGGACCAGCCGGTGGACACCTTTTTCCGCTTTTAAATACCCATAGGCATAGTTCCCTTTCACCAGCAAGGTGGCGCTTTTAATCCCCGCTTCATCGCAGGGCAGGATGTCCACCACCTGCACTTGAAAGCCGTTTTGCTCGGCAAACCGCATGTACATGCGCATCAGCATCTGGGCCCAGTCCTGGGCCTCGGTGCCGCCGGCACCGGCATGAAGGGTCAAGAAAGCATTATTGCGATCATACTCGCCGGAAAGCAGCGTCTCCAGTTCCATGTCTTCCACGGCTCTTTCCAGCTGCCCCAGATTGCCGGCCAGCTCCTTCTCCATGGCCTGGTCATCTTCCGCCAGGGCCAGTTCCAAAAGCTCCCGGATATCTTCCCAGTCATGCTCCAGGGCATAAAAGGCGGTTAATACTTCCCGGTGAAAACTCAAGCTTTGGGTCACCTGCTGGGCCAACTCC
This sequence comes from Clostridia bacterium, assembly GCA_012840125.1. Classification (NCBI taxonomy): domain Bacteria; kingdom Bacillati; phylum Bacillota; class Clostridia; species Clostridia bacterium. Next base: position 35,568 of record DULZ01000078.1, read on the forward strand.
CGGTTATCCCAAAAGGTGTCCGCCAGCATCTGGTTTTCCAGTTCTTTTACCTTGGCTTCCCGGTTTTCGATGTCAAAGAGAAACCCTCAATTCTTCTATTCTTTGCTTTAATTCCCCCAACTTGGGCCTTAAATCAACCAGCATCCGATCAGCTCCTCCCGGTTATGCATTTTTACCACAGCACTTCTTGTATTTCTTGCCGCTGCCGCAGGGGCAGGGGTCGTTGCGCCCCACTTCTTGTTTCTTGCGGATGGGCTGCTTGGCCCCTTCCTCCGCGTACTTGTTTTCCACCAGATTCGTGGGCCCGGTTCTTTGCTCCACCACCCGCACCCGGAAAATGAGGCGGGTAACGTCTTCTTGAATATCGGCGATCATGGCGTTAAACATCTCATAGCCTTCATAGCGGTATTCCACCAGGGGATCCCGCTGGCCGTAAGCCCTCAGACCGATCCCCTGCCGCAGCTGGTCCATGGCATCGATGTGATCCATCCACTTGGTGTCCACCACCCGCAAGATGATCATGCGCTCCAGCTGCCGCATGGTTTCGGCCCCGATTTCCTGTTCCCGGGCTTCGTAAAGCTCCCGGGCCTTGGCGTGAAACATTTCCCTGATCTCTTCTTTTTCCATCTTCGCCAAGTCATCGGGGGTCAAGGTATGCCCCGGCAGGAAAGTCTGCTCCGCATACTGGAGCAGGGAGGCTAAATCCCATTCTTCCGGGTACTCGCTCACCACGGCAAACCGGTCCACGGTCCGGTCGATAACCGTATCGATCATGTCCAGCACGCTGTCTTTCAGGTTTTCCCCTTCCAGCACCCGGCGCCGCTGGGCGTAAATGACTTCCCGCTGCTGGTTCATCACGTCGTCATACTGCAGGACGTGCTTGCGGATTTCGAAGTTGCGGGCTTCTACTTTCTTCTGGGCTGACTCGATGGATTTAGAAATCAGCGGGTGATCGATGGGGGTATCATCATCCATGCCCAGCTTATCCATCAGCCCGGCAATGTTGTCCGAGCCAAATAATCTCATCAAGTCGTCTTCCAGGGAAATGTAGAACCGGCTGGAACCGGGGTCCCCCTGCCGGCCCGCCCGGCCCCGGAGCTGGTTGTCAATGCGGCGGGATTCGTGGCGCTCCGTGCCAATGATGTGCAGGCCGCCCAGCTCCACCACCCCTTCGCCGAGGACAATATCGGTGCCGCGGCCGGCCATGTTAGTGGCGATGGTCACCTGGCCCTTTTGCCCGGCCCGGGCGACGATTTCCGCTTCCTGCTCATGGTACTTGGCATTAAGCACCTGGTGAGGAATACCCTTCTTCTTGAGGGCCTCGCTCAGCATTTCCGATTTCTCAATGGACACGGTACCCACCAGCACCGGCCGCCCGATGCGGTAGCAATCCTCGATTTCCCGGATCACCGCGTCAAACTTGCCTTTTTCCGTCCGGTAAACCACATCGGGATGATCAATCCGGATCATGGGTTTGTTGGTGGGGATGACCACCACGTCCATGCCGTAGATCTTGATGAATTCCTGCTCCTCCGTTTTCGCGGTACCGGTCATCCCGGCCAGCTTTTTGTACATGCGGAAATAATTTTGGAAAGTAATGGTCGCTAAAGTCTGGGTTTCCCTTTCAATCTTGACCCCTTCCTTGGCTTCAATGGCCTGGTGCAGCCCCTCGCTGTACCGGCGGCCGTACATCAGCCGCCCGGTGAATTCATCCACAATGATGACCTGCCCGTCTTTGACCACGTAATCCCGGTCTCTCTTCATGAGCACGTGGGCTTTCAAGGCATTGTTCACATGATGGCTCAGTTCCGTGTTGGTATCATCGTAGAGGTTCTCAACGCCCAGCATCTGTTCCACCCGGGCCACCCCTTGTTCCGTCAAGGTGACTACCCGGGCTTTTTCATCGACGGTGTAATCGTCCCCGGCTCTGAGCCTGGGGATGATCCTGGACACGGTGTAGTACAGCTGGGTAGGTTTATCCGCTTGACCGGAAATAATTAAAGGGGTGCGGGCTTCGTCAATTAAAATGCTGTCCACTTCGTCCACGATGGCGTAGTGCAGGTCCCGCTGTACCACCTGGTCCAGGGACAAGGCCATGTTATCCCTCAAATAGTCGAAACCGAATTCATTGTTGGTCCCGTAAGTAATGTCGGCCGCATAAGCTTGTTTTCGCTCTTGGAAGCTCAAGCCGTGCACAATCAAGCCCACTTCCATGCCCAAAAACCGGTAGATCTGGCCCATCCATTCACTGTCCCGGCGGGCCAGGTAATCGTTCACGGTAACAATGTGGACTCCCTTGCCGGTTAAAGCATTCAGGTAAGCGGGCAAAGTAGCCACCAGGGTTTTACCTTCCCCGGTCTTCATTTCCGCAATCCGGCCTTGATGCAGGACCATGCCGCCCATGAGCTGTACATCAAAATGGCGCATGTTCAGCACCCGCCGGGCTGCTTCCCGGACCACGGCAAAGGCTTCCGGGAGAAGAGCATCCAAGGTTTCTCCCCGGTCCAGGCGCCCGCGAAATTCTTGTGTTTTATTCCTCAGGGCCTCGTCAGACAGCTGGCTGATCTCCGGCTCCAGCGCGTTGATCTGCTCCACCGTTCTATTCAGGCGTTTGATTTCCTTCGTGTTATCGTCCAGCAGGTTCTTGAAAAACTTGAGCATTGCATATATGCCCCCTTGTAAAAAGAGAAGGAACCTATCAGGTTCCCCTAATTTGCATTACATTATTTTATCACTAATATCCTTTAATTACAACTCACCGGCCGGGCCCGGCTTTACTGGCACCCCGAGGACTGCTTCTTGGCGCTTTGCTCCTCTATCTGCTTGAGTTTACCGGTCAACACCTCAAAGGCCTTCCGGTCCCGGTGATCCAAAGCCTGGTCGATCATGGCCAGCAGCATCTCCCGGGTCAACTCCTGCCTGGCCTGGGTATTTTCCTCCACCGTTTGCTCCCTGGCGGCGCAGAATTGGCAGAAAAAGGACCGGTTAATAGAAAGATATAACTGCAGCGTATCCCACTCTTCCGTTTCCAATAGTTCCAAAGCTTTTTCCACTTCGTATATGACCTGCCCGTTTAAGCGCAGGACAAAAGGATACGTGTAAGTCCCCCTGGCGGCCACCAGCAGGAGATTGCCCTGGAGAGGTACCTGGTTGACAGGCACGGTCCTTTCCAACAAGGCATCGCTGGATAATAAACGGCGCAGGATCATTTCCGCACCTGGAGCCGCCAACCGGTGACTGTCCAGAAACCAATAGATTAACTCTCTTTTCTCGGCAATGGAATGACCCACAGAGTTCACCACCTTCAACTATATTCTAGAGGGTTTCTCCCTGCCGGGCAATGGAATGTTCCAGTACCAACACCACTTTTTTCAGTTTATTCTAAAGTATTGCCAAATGCCCGGCCCGGACAAGCCGGCCAACTCAGAAACAGCTTTTACCGCCGCCTGCCGGAAGGATTGGAGACTTGTGTAATTAATCACACAATCCGCCAAATAAGAAGCCCTCCGGCCGGTAGCCGCCGGCCCGGGGGGCTGAACACATCAACTGACGGTCCAGAAACCTAAATCAAACCCTTCCTCTTTTTTGTAGCGGTTAAAGAGGTAGTGCCGGAACCGGACATATTCCCGCAAATCACAGTCAATCCCTATTTCCGCCATTTTCTCGATGAATGTTTCGATCTTGGGCGGGCAGCCCGGGATTTTGACTGCATGGTTGATATGAGGATTGTCCTTGTTCAAGTGGACGGCGCATTTGCCGAATAAGACGGAATGATCAAAGCCCGGTGAGGCCAGCTGCTTCTTGCCGGTCACCACCTCCAGGTTGGGAAAGGGCTTCCCTTTGTAGGCGGAAGACAAGAGAATCAGCATGGGATTATACTGGACCGAGCAACCGGTACACAAGGTATCATCATATTTCCGCACCGCAAGCCCCGTAATCCCCTGCCGGGCAAACCCCTTCGGGCCCGTATTCTCCTCCGTCCATTCCCAGTCGTAATTGATGAATTGCCGGTGCCGCTCCAATTTCTCCCCGGCCAGGTCGTAATCACTGATCGCCAGGCTGTACCCGCGGCGCCGGGCATAAGACACTAAATATTCCACTTCTCCGGGATCATAACCCAGGATCAGTGTCCCCACCAGGTCGCAAGCAAATGGGTCCTTGGAAGCTATCAAAAGATCCTTGCGATAAGCTTTGCCGGTGGGAGCCGGCCCTTTTTCCAGGACAAAAATACCGTCAATGACGGTCAATGCCACCGGCAGTTTTTCGATAATCCGGGGAAAGGTCCGGTGCAAGTCTGCCGGACCCTCCCCGTGACAGAATTGTTTGGAAATTTGGTCAAGGCAACCCTTAAGGTTTTTGATGCCCAGGGAGACTTTCGCCTGGTTATGGGTTTTCAGTACCGGTACATTGATGATTTTGTCTGCCTCCAGAGCGTGCCTGGCGATATTGAAGCGAAAGCCGTCGCCGTAATCCACGGTCACAAATTCCTCTTCATTGAAATCCACCAGCTTCACCCCGTAGCGTTCCGCCAGCTTCTCGTAGCCCAAGGCCCGGTAAATGTCCCGCCCCTTGGGGGATAGCTGGGGCAAGGGGCCCTCGCCGATGGTGATATCCCGAAAACCTTCCTCCGCCAGGATGCGCACCAGCGCCGCCATCACGGCACTGGTGGTGACCACGCCGAAGGGAGGAAAGGGCAGGTCAAAATCCCAGCTGACAATATTGGGCTTAATCAAGATCCTGTCGCCGGGTTTAAACCCGCCGAGCCCATCACACAGGATTAGACTCTCCCGCAGGGACCGGTAAACGTCCTCTACTTTCACGATGGAGACCACCGGTTTTGCCATGTCGTTCACTCCGTTTCTCGTACTGTTACCGGATACTATTCTCCCTGTTTACTTAATTTCCCTGCCGTTCCTCCGTTCCCGCGGCGCTCTCCATCTTGGCTTTTTCCTCCTCCACCAGCAAGCGGCGCAGCAGTTTGCCCACGGCGGTGCGAGGCAGGGAGTCTCTAAATTCCACATAGCGGGGGACTTTATACGCAGCCAGTTTGGAGCGGCAGTAAGCAATGAATTCCTCTTCCGTCGCCTCGGCACCGGGTTGGAGCACGATATAAGCCTTAACCGTTTCACCCCGTTTCGGGTCGGGGATCCCGGCCACCGCCGCTTCTTTCACTTTAGGATGCTCGTACAAGACTTCTTCAATCTCCCGGGGATAGACATTGAAACCGGAGGCCAAAATCATGTCTTTTTTCCGGTCGACAATGTAGAAATAGCCATCTTCATCCATCTTGGCAATATCACCGGTATAAAGCCAGCCGTTTCGCAGGGCAATGGCTGTTTCTTCCGGGTTGTTCCAGTAACCCTTCATCACTTGCGGGCCCCGGATACACAATTCGCCTATCTCTCCCGGGGGAAGGGGTTTGGTGCCCGTCTCCAGGTCCATGATGGCGCACTCCGTATCAGGCAAGGGCAGCCCAATGGAACCGGGGCGGCTGGGACGATCCAGGGGATTGCAGTGGGTCACCGGGGACGCTTCCGACAAACCGTAACCCTCGGCGATATCTACCCTGCCCTTAGTGAATTTCTTGAACTGCTCGGCTACTTCCACCGGCAGGGGAGCGGAACCGCTGATGCAGTGCTTGATTTCCGCCAGGGCATCGGCGTATGCTGCCGCCCGGGGGTGATTGTTGATGGCGATATACATGGCCGGCGCCCCCGGGAAAGAAGTGGGCCGGTAATGCTCGATGGCCTGCAGGATTTCCTCCACCTCAAAGCGGGGCACGATGATCTGGGTCGCGCCAATTGCCACCGCATAATTGACGCACATGCTCATCCCATACACGTGGAAGATGGGCAGGGCGGTCAAAACCCGCTCCTTGGCAAATTCCGTGTCGATGGACCAGGCCAGGATCTGGTAGCAGTTGGCCACTAAATTGCGGTGGGTCAGCATCACCCCTTTGGAAACCCCGGTGGTCCCTCCCGTGTACTGCAGGACGGCGATGTCTTCGGCCGGGTCAATCTCCACTTGGGGCGGGCCGGCTTCCGCCTGGGCGATCAAGGTATCAAAATCGTAGACGCCCTCTTCTTCAATCTTTTGCCCCTGGAAGCTAAAGGTGACCGCAAACCGGAGACCCGTCTCCTCCCGGACGTTCTTCACCCGTGGGTAAAGGGCATCCATCACCACGATGCCGGCGGCTCCCGCATCTTTCATCTGGAAGGATAATTCCCTTTCCAGGTACATGGGGCTGGTCTGCACCACAATAGCACCCAGTTTCAGGATGGCAAAGTAGGCAATTTCCCACTGGGGGCAGTTCGGCCCCATGACGGCAATGCGGTCTCCTTTTTGCACTCCCAGCTTGGCCAGGGCATTGGCAAAGCGATTCACCAGCCCTCCAAACAGGCCGTAAGTGATTTCCCGGCCGGCAAAAATCATGGCCACATGTTCGGGCACTTTGGCCACCGTTTGATCCAGCAATTGTCCCAAGGACATCTCAGGATACTCGATGGCCGGCCTGACACCGGCAGGATAGCTTTTCACCCAAACCTTGTTCTCCATGAACAGTCCCCCTTTTCTTAAAATGCATGTCTCAATGCCAAGATATTAGATCTCCCCGGTAAATTATGCCTCAGGCAACCCGCGCAAAGCCCTCAATTGTTTCCTGACCACCCCCAATGCCAGCGGTCACCGGCCCCCACCGGACATCCCGCCGCTAAACTTCCCTGATGCCTGCCTTCCTAAATTCGTAAGTGGAAAAGCCATTTCCGGTCTTCCGGCCCCCTCGTTTTTCACAAACTTTTCCACCACCGGGGGAAAAGCTTATCCCCCGGACTCCTGCTTTCCTGATAACCCTCCATGGCGATATAGTAAGCCGGGTCAATACCGGTCAAATCTATGGGAACGTTTTTCATCAGACAATTCCGAATATTATGTAAAGAACCCTGCCGCCGGCTTCTTAGAGGTTGCGCCTTAAGGCCTTCCCTCCGGTCCTGTTTTCTTCCCCTCACCGGCGGCTCCCCTGTCCCTGCTACCGGCCCCTGAACTGGGGCTTCCTCTTTTCCACGAAAGCTCTCATGCCTTCTTTCTGATCTTCCGTAGCAAAAAGCAGGCTGAAACACTGGTGCTCGTACCGGAGACCGGCCTCCAAATCCATGCGCAGGCCTTCATTGATGGCGGCCTTGGCCATCCGCAGGGCAATGGCTCCCCGCTCGGCGATGCGCTTCGCCAGCTTCTCCGCTTCCGTGAAGAGTTCTTCCAGGGGCACCACTTTGTTCACCAGCCCGATGCGCCAGGCTTCCTCAGCGCTGAGGAAATCCCCGGTGAAGATCAACTCCTTCGCTAATCCGGCTCCGATTAAACGGGGCAGCCGCTGGGTGCCTCCCGCTCCGGGAATAATGCCCAGTTTGATTTCCGGCAACCCCAACTGGGCGTTATCCGCCGCGATCCGGATATCCGCCGCCAGGGCAAGCTCCAGCCCGCCACCGAGGGCATACCCGGCCATGACGGCAATCACCGGCTTGGGCAGGTTTTCAATGATGGCCAAGGCCCGGTGGGAAGGCTTATCCGCCATGGCCATCTCCACGGCCCCGGTTTCCACCATTTGCTTGATATCGGCCCCGGCAGCAAAAACCTTCGGGCCGCCGGTGATCAGCACCACCCGTACTTCCTCCCGGGCTCCCAGACTTGTTGCCGCCTCCGCCAGCTCTTGAAAGACCTGGTTGTTCAGGGCGTTGAGCACTTCAGGGCGGTTTAAGGTAATGATGCCGAGCCCTTCCTTGATATCCACTTTAATGGTCTGAAAATGCATCTTCTCTCCCTCCTCCGGCGCCTTACTCTTTTTTTCTGGTTTCACGAGCCGAATCCCTTCTGTCCCTCCCACAAATTTTGCATTTCTTACCAGCCGGTCCATGATCAAAAAACGGAGGGCATCCCGGGCACCGGTGGTCTCGGCTCAGGGGACGACAGTCATCCGGCCGGCCAAAAGCCGGCGCTAGATCACGCGCCGCCAGGCAACGCGGAGCACTAACCAGGTAAGCCAGGTGCTGCCTGCAGCGTAAATAATCCCGCCCAAGGCCCTGACCAGGAGATAGGGCCTGATCAGACCGGCGACGGTGCCGAACTCTAACCCGGCCACCCGGTGCAGGTATACCTGTAAAGCTCCGGCGGCTGCCAAGCCTCCTCCCATCACCAACAGCCCACCGTTGACCAGCAAAAACGACAGCCACAGGCCTTGCTGTTCTCTTTTGCTCACCTGCTGACCTTGCAGCATGATGTAAAGGCAAAGGCTCAGGGACAGCAAGCCGAACACCCCCGCTAGGGCCAGGTGGGAATGGGCCGAGGTGAGATAAGTGCCATGAAGCCAGCGATTGATACCCGGCACCGCCAGCACAAACCCCATGCACCCGGCGCCGGTGACATGATAAAAGGCACTAGCTCCCAAAAACGCCAAAGCGAGCCGTCCATTGGTGGGTAACTCCCGGAAGCCGCTCACCGCCAGGGTCTTCACGGTGGAGATGACTAAGAGAAGGATCGGGATCAGTTGGCCCCCGCTGAACACCAGCCCAATCGTGAGCCAGTAGGAGGGCAGGCCGATCCAGTAGTAATGATGGCCGGTGCTGAAGATACCGGTCATGACTACCAGAGCCAGCTCCAGGTAAATAACGGCCGCCAGGGTTTCCCGCCGCACCCGGGTCATGGTTAACAATAAAGCCGCGATGACGCCGGTGCCGGCCAATTCCAAGCTCATTTCCTCCCATAAATGCACCACCCAAAAACGCACCAAGTCATCCCGGGTTTGGTGTCCATATGATAATAAATTCGGGAAATAAAGGGGAACTAAAGAGCCGGTGCCCAGCAAAATGCTGATCAAGGTAGGACGTAATTTCGGCACCCCGGGGCCCAGGTAAGTGCGCAGGAGATTGTAAAACATAAGGGCAATGGTCACCAGCAGACCGGCTCTCAAAGGGCGCCAGGCTTCAAAATACTCCCTGCCTTCATTAATCCCCAAGGCCAGCGTGCCTAAAATAGCCAGGGAAACCACCGCCGTCAGCCAGAACTGGCCCCGGGCCAGCTTTTCGCTGTACAAATCCCGCCCGGCTTCCCCCGGGAAAAAGTAATAGACACCTCCCATCAATCCCAGTAAAGGCCAGAGCAGGCTTAGATTCAAGTGGATTGCTCTCCCGTTGGGAAAGGAGATGGGGCTGGGCAGGTCAGGAAATACCACATCCAAGGCCCCGGCGGTGGCCACCAACCCCTGCAACCCGAACAGCAGGACAGCCAGTAAGCAAAAAGGATACCCGGCTTTAGCCGTCTCATACCGGGGCACCTGGGATAATTGCGGTACGGGATGCCGTTTTTTCCGCCGCCACCTGCGGAGCAGCCAGGTCAACACAATACCCACCCCACGTTCACTTACCTGCGGGGGAAAGCAAAGGGGGCTGTAACGGCCAATTACCGGTCCTTTTGATCCCGGCCACAAACCGGAGAAAATGGGCGAGCAATTCCGTCTCCCTTTCACTCAAGTTCAGGTGCCTTTTTTCAACGGCTGCCGGCAGCAAGGGCGGGTCCCGGAAAAAGTCCTGCAGCCCCTCCGCACCGTACTTGATCCAAGCCTTGGTTAAATCAGGCCCGAAATAGCCCCCGTGTCCTAACACGGTGTGGCACTCCACACAAGCCTTTTCCTGCCATACCTGCTTGCCCAGCCGTACCGTCTCCGGAACGCCGGCCGGGTCCAGCTCATGCAGGGAATGGACCACCAGGCCGCCAAAGGCAGCAACGGTCACTGCCAATACCACCAGGAACAGAGTTAAGGAACCCCGCATCCACTTGCCTCCCCCGCCATGGATTGACTTCAGGTTACATTATTCCCTAAAGCAGGCAATTAATGCGGCCGCCAACTTTCGCAGACTGTGATTGAAATCACTGCCAACCCGGCCAAAAACAGGTATAATCTACTTAAGTATAGGAGGTGCGGAGGATGAATTTAATTGGTAACTGCCAGACCACGGCCATGGGCATCCTGCCCCATACGGATGTGCAGCAGGCGCTGGCGTTGGCCCTGTCCCTGGATATTCCTTTTTGGCCCCAACTGCCCCGGGTCAGCTACCTGGAAGACATGTACGTCCAAGCAGCCCACGGCTTTCCCGGGATTAGAATTGATGCAGCCGCCCGGACGGTGACCGTCGACACCGACGCCTTTTACGCGGAATTAGAGCACTATGTGGCCCACTTTGAAGACCCCGACTATTTCCGGTTGACTGAGGAGCAATCATTGGTCTACCATGCCTTCTTGGCCCAGGACTTGTCTAAATACACCTACATCCGGGGGCAGCTCATCGGCCCGGTGAGCTTTGGTTTGAAAATTATCGACCCTACTTTTACCCCTCTCATTTATCACGATGAAATGCGGCAGTTCTTATTCGACTTCTTTGCCAAAAAGATCACAGTACAGGTGGAAGAATTGCGCCGCCTTCATCCCCGGGCTTTCGTCTGGGTGGATGAACCGGGACTGGAAATGGTTTTTTCCGCTTACACCGGCTACCCGGCGGAACGAGCGAAACAAGATTACCTGGAGTTCTTGGCCAACATCCCCGGACCCAAAGGAGTGCACCTGTGCGGCAACCCGGACTGGTCCTTCCTCTTTGACCTGGACCTGGACATTATCTCCGCCGATTTCCTCCAGTGGGGCCACGTCATCACCCGCTACGCCGGGGAATTCCGCCGCTTCTTAGACCGGGGCGGCATTATCAGTTGGGGGATCACCCCCACTTTGACGGAGGAGTTAGAGGAACTGGACACTACCGTACTGCTGGACAAATTGGAAGAGATGTTTCACTACTTAGAAAGCAAGGGCATCGACCGGCAGCAGCTCCTGCGCCAGTCCTGGCTGGCTCCCGCCCGCTGCTGCCTCATCAACTTGGACGGCTATGCCACCGTGGAACGTTCCTTTGCCTGGTTGAAAGAATTGTCAGCCAGACTGCGGGATACCTACGGGCTGGCATAAAAAAACGCCCCGCTGTTGGGGCGTTTTGCTTTACGGGTGTCCCGTCAAGTGGCGCAGGGGTAAAAGGACGGCGTACTCCTCCAGGGTCAAAACCGTCTCCCAGCGACCGGTAGCCTTGGCCACCCCGATAGCCAGCAGGAAGAAACCTACCACCAGCCCGCCGAAAAGCCATGGGCGCACCGGTCTCCTCCTCCACCAGCGCACTTCCAGGCAGCCCTCCACCGGGCACGCCGCCACGCAGTCCAAGCAGCCGGTACATTCCGGGGACCTGACCGCTTGTTGGCCTGATACCTTTATGTCATAGGTACAAGCCCGGTCGCACTTGCCGCAGTGGATACAGCGCTCCCCATCCCGGTGAACCGCGGCTGGGCTGAACCAGCTGATGATGCCCAATAGGGCCCCGTAGGGGCAGAGAAACCGGCACCAGAAGTTCTTGATGAACAAGGACAGGATCAATAGAACCAGCAGCACTTTCGCCGTCAAAGGGCTTATACTTAAGAAAAAGTCCAGCATTTTAGCGTCGGCAATTTTGTAATAGGGACTGTTGATGAAACCCACTAAAGCCATCACCGGCATGTCGATGATAATAATTTTCACAAAAAAGAGCAGCAGCAAGTACTTGAGACCCAAGAGCGGGTAAGCCAACCACCGGGGTAGCCGCCACTGGGGCACGAACTGTTCCCCCACCCGGTGCACCCCTTCACAAATGGTCCCAATGGGACAGATCCAGCTGCAGAATGCTTTGCGAAACAACAAGGCTGTCAAAAGGACCGTGATGAAAATAGACAAGGCCGCCGGGTGAATGGGATCAAAAAAGCCCGTGGTCAACCACAACTTAAATGACACCAGTGCCCCGATGGGTAGGAAAGCTTCCACGATGGGAGGCCGGGGATGGAAGGGAGCCGTCCCCAGGGTGTCAAAATGCTGCACAAACAGGTAAAAACGATAACCGGCTGCTAAGAGAATAAGCCCCAGGCTAACCTGGACGGCATTGCGCACCAGCCTGAGCTGCCGCCTGTCCCAATCCTTTAACCTTTGCATGACCAAACCTCCTGCCGTTCTTACATAGCTCAGGCTCATTATAGACCACTTTTTTCCCGCAAGCTGTGTCCTGGATCACAGCCGGCGGGTTTCGGACAGGCCGGCGTCACCCGCCGGGCACACCACAGCCGGCGTCATCACCAGGTAATGCCGTAGCGCCGCATCTTCCGCAGCAGGGTGGTGCGATGTACCCCCAGGGCCCGGGCGCAGGTCTCCGGATCACCGTATTTCTTCAGGCTCCGGGTGAGAAATTCTTTTTCAAAACGGCTGACGGCTTGATTTAAACTGCCGTTTTCCCAGATATCAACCGGTTCCCACAAGGCGCCGCTTCCGGCCAGCTCCGTTTCCACTTGCCGGGGAGTAATCTGGACGGAGTCATAAAGGACGACGAGGCGTTCAATCACGTTCTTCAATTCCCGGATGTTGCCCGGCCATCCGTAATGGCGCAGCACCCGCAGCGCCTCCGGGGAAAATGTTTTGCCGGTCTTGTACTGCCCGTTGGCCTTTTCTAAAAAATAGCCGCTTAGGGCCTCAATATCCTCTACCCGGTCCCGCAAGGGAGGAATATGAATATGAAACACATTAAGGCGGTAAAAGAGATCGCGACGAAAAGTGCCCTCCCTGACCATTTGGGCCAGGTTCCTGTTGGTAGCAGCAATCACCCGCACATCCACTCTTTCGGCCCGGTGGCCTCCCAGGGGAATGATCTCTTTTTGCTCCAAGAGCCTTAGCAGTTTGACCTGGGAACCAAAGGGCAATTCCCCTATTTCATCTAAAAAGAGGGTGCCTCCGGCGGCGGTTTTCACCAACCCCGCCTTTCCCTTGGGATCCGCTCCGGTATAGGCACCCCCGGTATATCCAAACAATTGGGACTCCACCAGGTTTTCCGGCATCGCCCCCAGGTTAACCACCACAAAGGGCCCGTCTTTCCGCGGGCTCAACTCATGGATAGTGTGGGCGATTAACTCTTTCCCGACGCCGGATTCTCCCGTCACGATGACATTGGCCTCGCTGGCGGCGATCTTGGCCACCTTATCGACGACCTCTCCCATGACCGGGCTGTTAAAAACCATCTTTCCGAAGGTTCTATACTTGGGTTTGGCCGGGGACATGGCCCGCAGGCAATAACCATGTTCCTCCAGCAGCCGGACCAGAGTAATAACCATGGTAATTTTCCCGTCCTGGTTGTAGATGGGATTGCCGGTAACCAAGAGCTTCTTATTACTCCGCAGCAGCTGCTGGACAGTGGTCACCGGCTTTTTCTGCTCCAAAACCCTTAACGTCACTGACGGTCTAAAAAAGATGTTCTCCAATTCCCTCATGTGCCTACCCTTGACGTCCACCAGGGATATTCCCGTCAAATGCTCGTATTCTTTATTGACCCCTAAAGTATAAGCCTCGCCGTTGGTGAAATACATAGCCATGACCGGGTCGCTGCCGCCCTGTCCCTGCCCATGCGGAGCCAGATCCATCTTGTCCACCCCCTACCGCCTGCCCCAAATAAGTTTCGCCTTTGTCCACCACCGGGAAACACTTGGTAATCCCATCATAGCACCGGGTTTGCAGCCTTGTCAATTTAACTGTCCGAATATTCTTGCATAATGCAAGTTTGCTCTCCCGCTGTGCAAAAGTGCACAGGAGACGACGTAACCAGGCGCCCTTGCCGTGCCGGTTCCGGCCGCAAAGTTAAGCTTTCCCCGGGTTCCGGGCTCAGGCACGGCTTTTGCTATGTCCGGGTGAAAAACAGCAAGGAGGCATGCCCCATGTTGACAGCTCAGGAGTACTTGGAAAGCTTACGCCGATTAAAACCGGCGGTCTACCTGTTTGGCGAAAAGGTCGAGAATGTGGTAGACCATCCCATGATCCGGCCTTCCATTAACGCGGTAGCCAAAACCTACGAACTGGCGCAACAGCCGGAATACGAAGAACTAATGACGGTCGTTTCCAACCTCACCGGCAAACAAATCAACCGGTTTACCCACCTGCATCAAAGCACGGAAGACCTGGTCAAAAAAGTAAAAATGCTCCGGCTCATGGGACAAAAAACCGCTTCCTGTTTCCAGCGCTGCGTCGGCTTCGACGCTTTCAACGCCGTAGACAGCGTTACCAGGGAGATGGACGATCACTTGGGCACCGGTTATCACCGGCGTTTTCGCGCCTTCCTGCAATACGTGCAAGAACAAGACCTGGTGGTTGACGGCGCCATGACCGATCCCAAGGGGGACCGGAGCAAAAGACCCTCCCAGCAGGAAGATCCCGACTTGTACTTGCATGTGGTGGACCGGAATGACCGGGGCATTGTGGTGCGCGGCGCCAAAGTGCACCAGACCGGCGCTCTCAGTTCCCATGAGATCTTGGTCATGCCCACCGGAGCCATGCGGGAAGAAGACAGAGACTATGCGGTCTCCTTTGCCGTCCCCGCCGACAGCCCCGGCATCATCTATATCTACGGCCGGCAATCCTCGGATACGCGGAAGCTGGAAGGCGGCACCATCGACGTGGGAAACTGCCGCTACGGCGGCCATGAGTGCATGGTGGTTTTTGACGAGGTCTTTGTACCCTGGGAGAGAGTTTTCATGTGCGGGGAGTACCAGTTTGCGGGCCTAATGGTGGAGCGTTTTGCCGGGTACCACCGCCAGAGCTACGGCGGGTGCAAGGTCGGGGTCGGCGATGTACTGATCGGTGCTGCCGCCCAGGTGGCGGAGTACAACGGCACCGCTCAGGCGTCCCACATTAAAGAGAAATTGATTGAGATGATTCATTTAAATGAAACCCTCTACGCCTGCGGCATCGCCTGCTCCTGCCTCGGCCGGCCCACGGCCTCCGGCACCTATCTCATTGATTTGCTGCTGGCTAATGTATGCAAGCAAAACGTCACCCGCTTCCCCTATGAAATCGCCCGGCTGGCGGAAGATATTGCCGGCGGCTTAATGGTCACCATGCCTTCGGAAAAAGACCTGCGGCACCCGGAAGTGGGCAAGTATGTTGAAAAATACCTTAAAGGAGTATCCGGCGTACCCACGGAACACCGGCTCCGGATGCTGCGGCTGATTGAGAATATCACCCTCGGCACGGCAGCGGTGGGTTACCGCACGGAATCCATGCACGGAGCCGGGTCCCCCCAAGCCCAGCGGATCATGATTGCTCGCCAGTCGAACCTGGAACACAAAAAGCAATTGGCCCGGATCCTGGCGGGAATTGAAAAAGAATAACGGCATATGACAGGAAATTGTGGAAAGGTGGGATGTCCAGTGACCTGGAGAACTGAGTATGAAGCCAAGAAAGTGCCTGCCTCCCAGGCCTTGGAAGTGGTGCAATCAGGCCACCGGGTGGTCCTGGCTCATGCTTGCGGGGAATCCCCCACCCTGAGCGAGGCACTGTTTCAGAGAGGCCTCCGACTGGAGAACGTAGAGGTGGTCCACATGGTCGCCATGGGACCCGCCAAGTACTGCCGGCCGGAAGTAGCACAGCATTTTTTCCATAACTCCCTTTTTGCCGGCAGCACCACCCGCCAGGCCATCAATGAAGGACGGGCCAGCTTGGTTCCCTGCCATTTCTCGGAAATACCCAGGCTGTTCCGGGAAGGATATTTGCCGGTGGACGTGGCGCTGGTGCAGCTCTCCCCCCCTGACCGGCACGGTTTTATGAGCTTCGGCGTTTCGGTAGATTATACCAAGGTGGCAGCCCAGCATGCCAAGACCGTCATTGCCGCCGTCAACCCCAAGATGCCGCGCACCATGGGAGACGCCTTCATCCATGTATCCCAGGTGGACTACATTGTGGAGACGGAGGATGACTTGATTGAGCTGAGCCCCCCCGCCATCGGCCCGGTGGAAGAAGCCATCGGCCAACATGTGGCCTCCCTCATCCCGGACGGGGCTACGCTACAGCTCGGCATCGGCGCCATCCCCGATGCGGTACTCAAATTCCTGGCGAACAAACATGATTTAGGCATCCACACGGAGATGTTTTCCGACGGGGTGGTCCACCTAGTCGAAGCCGGCGTGATCACCAACCGGCGCAAGACCATCCACCGGGGGAAAATGATTGCCACCTTCCTCATGGGCACCCGCAAGCTTTACGACTTCGTGGACGACAACCCCATGGTGGAAATGCACACGGTGGATTATACCAACGATCCTCTGATCATTGCTCAAAACGACCAGATGATATCCATTAACTCCGCTCTCCAGGTAGACCTGACCGGGCAAGTCTGCGCCGATACCATTGGTTTTAGGCAGTACAGCGCCGTGGGGGGGCAGGTGGATTTCATCCGGGGCGCCAGCCGCTCCAGAGGAGGTAAGGGCATCATTGCCCTGCCCTCCACCGCCGCCGGCGGCCAGGTATCCCGCATCGTCAACAGCCTGACCGAAGGGGCCGCCGTCACCACTTCCCGCAACGATGTCCACTACGTGGTGACAGAATACGGGGTGGCGGATTTACGGGGCAAGAATCTCCGCCAGCGGGCCGAGGCCCTCATCAGTATCGCCCATCCCGACTTTCGGAAGGAACTCAGGGAGGAGGTGAAACAGAGGAGATATATTATCTTAAGCGCTTGATGTGGTTTGAAAACACGGAGGAATCATTAGAAAAAAAGGAGGAAAGGGTTTATGGAACTGTACTTTTTCGAATGCGGTATTTTGAAGAGCCAAAAACAGTACTTTACCGCCGGCCGCGGCCTCTTGGAGCCTTTCGATGTCCCGGTCCCCTTTTTCCTCATCAAACACCCGCAAGGCAACGTGCTCTTTGATACGGGCAATGCCCTGGAAGTAGCCATCGATAAACATAAGCACTGGGGCAGCATCGTGGCCGCCTATGACCCGGTGATGACGGAGGACCAGTGGGTAGTGAACCAGATCAAGAAAGCCGGCGTCCAACCGGAAGATATTAGCTGGGTGATCCTCTCCCATCTCCACTTGGACCATGCCGGCGGTGTAGGCCATTTCCCCAATGCCAAGTACGTGGTCCAGCGGGATGAATTGCATTTCGCCTATGTACCTGATTTCTACATGAAGGGCGCCTACATCCGGGCGGATTTTGACAAGGACGTGGATTGGTTTATCCTGGAAGGCTGGCGGGATGACAAGTTTGACCTCTTCGGAGACGGTAAAATCGTGATCTACTTCACCCCGGGACACACCCCAGGGCATCAATCCTTGCTGGTCAACCTGGAAGAAACGGGTCCCATGTTCCTCACCGGGGATTCCTGCTACACTTTGGAAAACCTCAATGAAGACGTGCTCCCCGGTCTGTGCTGGGGACCGACGGAGGCCGTCAACTCCATCCGCCGCATGCGTTACCTCCGGGACCAACTGGGAGTGAAAATTGTCACCGGCCATGACCCGGTAGGCTGGCAAGAGTTCAAGAAAGCACCGGAGTTTTACAAATAGCTTTTCCGGTCCATCCCGGCCCCACCGCCATAACAGAAAGGGCTGACTTCGGGTCAGCCTATTTTCCTTCCGCCGCCCTTCAGCCGGCATCGGTCTTCCCCAGCACCTATTACATTGGCAACAACATCATGATCAAAGGCATGCTCACCACACTGAGAGCCGTGGTGGCCACCACCGCCATCACGGCAAACTCGTAATCCTTGTCGTATCTCTGGGACAAAATGGCGCTCATGACCGCCGCCGGGCTGGCCGCCATGATCACTAGCACTCCCCTGACTTGCGGGGAAAGGGGCAGCAAACTCGTCATGCTCAAAACAATACACGGCAGCAGCACCAACCGGAGACCGATCACCAGCAGCAGTTTCTTGAGACGTTGGTACTGGCGGAAACCGCTCAAAACCATAAACTGCCCGATGGTGAACATGGCCAGCGCGGAAGTGGCATCCCCGAGCATCTTCACCGGCTGCAGCACGGGGCCGGGAATCTCGATGCCGGACAAAAGGACCAGCAACCCGGCCATAAAACCCACCAGGGGCGGTTCTTTGAACCGGCTGACCAGCGTCTCCCAGAAATTCTTACCTTTCACCCCGAGGAGACTGACGCCCACCGTATACATATACAGATTATGTACCTGGTCGTACAGGGCGCTCATCACCACCCCCGTGTTGCCAAAAACCATGTAGCTTAAGGGAATCCCCATAAAACCGGTATTCCCGAAAATAGAGGAGAAAACAACGACCCCGCCGGTCTTATCCCCCGGCGGTGTTTTACGCAAAAAGAAAAAAGCTACCAGGCAGGCTAAACCGCAATAGACAAATGCCACGCCGGCCATCACCAGGGCTTGCCGCAACACTTCCATCCCCGGCCCGGCAGCCAGGGAAGTAAAGATAAGGCAAGGTGAAGTCACGTTATATAACAAGGAAGAAAGTACCCCGTTGGTGTCAGCCGGCATCAGCCTGGCTTGCTTGGCTCCATAGCTCAAGATTAAAATACCAAACATTGCGACAATACTGGCGCTTAACTGTTCCATCTAAGTCATCCCGTCCCTGCTCCGTTGCCGTGATATGTTTAAACCGATTTCTATTCTATAGCAATTCCCTTGTTACCACAAGCCACATTTCTCCAGGATGCGGTATGCCGGCCGGGGGAAGGAGATGTACCAAAATGAAAAAGATTGTCTCAAAGGGACACCGGTGACTGGATCCCGGCAGGCAGTTTGCCGGCCGTACACCTTTCCCGTGCGCCAATTTCACACCAACCCGGGGATTGGCATGGGTTTTGCTTTGATGTTTGATCCAGCGCGACCGGTAAGACAACGGCAGCCGCTGCATCCTGTTAAGCCTCACCCGGCAAGGGATGAAGTAGGTATAACCGGTAGAGAGAGGAGGGGTAGGATGACGTCGCAGCTCAAGTCCGTAACGGTAAAAATGCCGGCGGTCATGTTGGAGCAAATCAAATTGATCGCCGGCAAAAGGGGCGAAACTCTATCGGAAACCATCCGGTACTTGATCAACCGAGGCTTGGAGGAGAGGATTTACGAACAGAATACGGCGCTCTTGCAACAGATCGTCCGCCGGGAAGTAGAAGCGGCAATCAAGTCTTATGTAATTTTCCCGTCTTTGGACAACACGGAAAAAACCCTGAGGGTGGTGGACCAGGTTTTCGACCGCCGCGTCAGCCTCAGCCGGGCCCGCAATCGCCAACCGGAGTACTAATAAAGGCCGCACCGCGCCATCCCCTACGAAGAAAGGCCCCGGGATGCTTTCCCAGGGCCTTTAGCTAAGCCTTATCCAATCACCGCCACGGCTTCAATTTCTACTCTTGCCCCCTTCGGCAAGTTGGCGGCTTGCACCGCAGACCGGGCCGGCGGCACGCCCTTAAAGAAGCCGGCATATACTTCGTTCATAGCCGCAAACTCGTTGATATCGGCCAGGAAGACCGTCGTCTTCACTACCCGGTCCAGGCCGCTGCCGGCGGCCTCCAGCACGCTTTGCAAGTTCAGCAGCGCCTGCCGGGTTTGGGCTTTGATGTCCCCTTCCAGGTTACCCGTTTGGGGATCTATGCCTAACTGCCCGGAAGTAAAGACAAAGTTGCCTACCTTCACCGCTTGGGAGTAAGGGCCGATAGCAGCCGGGGCCTTATCAGATATCACCGGTTGTTGCATCTTATTCCACCTCTTTTCCCGTTATTTATATCCCTAACCATTTTATTCTATCATTTTGATCCGATATTAGTAAAGAAAGGGAACATCCAGTGCCGGCTTTCCAGGTTTATGATGTCTTTCGGGCCGGCGTCAAATTCTGCCGGTTCCCGCCAACCGGCAGGTATTTTAAGGAAAGGTCGAGAATTTGTTTAGCTGGATAAATCAACGTTTAACGGTGATGACATGGAGTTTTTGATCACTACTTTTCAGCGCGCACTGGCTTTGCTGCTGCAGCCCTCCCCGGACATCTGGGCCGCTTGCTTAGTCAGCCTGCTGGTGGCTGCGGCAGCCATCGGGCTGGCCCTGGTTATCGGGGCTCCTTTGGGCGCCTATCTAGCCCTAAAGGTATGGCCCCGGCAAAACAAGACCAGAACAACCATACTGGGGAGCGCCATCGGGTGCCCGCCGGTTTTAATCGGCCTGGTGATCAGCCTCCTGTGCTGGCCCGGGCAGGGCCTTTTAGGCCAGGTGCCCCTGTTCCATACCCCTGCGGCCCTGGTGATCACCCACACCCTGGTTTGCTTGCCCATCATCGCCGGGTTTACCATGGCCGGCATTGACCGGCTCAGCCACCAGCTGGTCTTAAAGGGCCTGGCCTTGGGCGCCTCTCCGGGACAACTGGTACGGCTCATCTTGTGGGAAATCAGGTATGTCCTGGCGATGGCCGTCTTAGTCTCCGCCGGGCGCATCCTCTCCGAAGTAGGAGCCGCTTTGATGACCGGTGGGAGCATCCCCGGCTACACCCAGACCATGGCCACCGGCATCGCCCTGGCAACGGTGCAGGGAGACCCGGCAGTCGCCCTGGCCCTGGGAATGGTGCTCTTCCTTGCCGTCCTTTTATTCAGTGGCCTGCTCACCTGCATCAACCGCCGAGGGGTGAGACTATGAAGACAGTGATGGAAGTAAAGGACCTGCTGCTCCTGCAAGACCGGGATCCCCTGTTAAATATCCCCCACTTCCGGCTACAAGCCGGGGAAGTGCTGGGGATCATGGGGCCAAGCGGTTCAGGCAAGAGTATATTAATCAAAACCTTGGGACTGTTACATCCGCCTACCCAGGGCTCTATCATCCTTTTCGGGGAGACGGTGAATTACCGGCCTGCCCAACTGCTCCCTTTAAGGCGCAGGCTGGCCCTGGTGTTTCAAGAGCCGCTCCTCTTCGATGCAACGGTCTGGGACAATGTAGCCCTGGGGCTCAAACTGCGCAAGACCCCCAAAAGCTTGATCCGGGATAAAGTAGAAGAGTATTTGACCCTCTTAGGCATCGGCTCCCTGGCCCAGCGGCACCCGCAAAGCCTGTCCACCCTGGAAACTTGCCGGGTGAACCTGGCCCAGGGGCTGGTGCTGGAACCGGACATACTGCTTTTGGATGATCCCCTGGCTCCTCTGGATCAGGCTTCCCGGCTGAAATTGCTGGAAGAACTGGCGGAAATCATCCATCAAAAGCACCTCACCACCATCTACGCTACCAGTGACTACAGCGAGCTGTTTCTCATGGCCCATCGCGCCATGCTCCTTTACCGGGGCTCCGTTATTCAAGAGGGAACCGTGGGGGAGGTGATGGATTCCCCCCGGAGCGCCCAAGCAGCGTCCCTGGTGGGGGTGGACAATATCATCCCCGGTTACGTGGGCACCGTGTCGGAGGACGAGGTGGAGTTTCGGCCGCTGGGTACCGAACTGCGGCTGTACGGCACCCCCAGGGACTCCGGTCTGGACGAAGCCTACGCCCTCATTCGCTCCGAGGAAATCGAGCTGGACGTTTTTCCCGGTCCCCAGTGGAATGCTGTCGGCGGCACCGTCACCAGGGTGCACCCCCAAGGTACCCAGACCAAGATCCACCTGGACTGCGGGTTTCCCCTGGTAGTCACCCTGCCCAACCGGAAATTCTATTTCAAAAGGTACCAGCCGGGGCAGGAAGTGACCGCTGTTTTCGATCCCGCCCGTACCCTCATCGTGCGCAAGACCCCGAAATAAGGGGTCTTGCAGCGTGTTTACAAACTGGTCCTCTGGCGTTCGGTGTTAATCGCCGGCTGCAAGGAGCCCTATTTGGGGATGAGCTCGGTCGCTCTCGGACGCCTCCCATTCGCACCTTAAGGTGCTCAGAGGTCGGCGTTCTTCCTCGAGCTCCCTCGCTCT
>DULZ01000079.1 GCA_012840125.1 Clostridia bacterium
CGCTATAACAAGATCAAATTTCCCTTCCCATTCCTGCTTTTTTAAGTCCAGTTCATGCCAGTCGGCCCATTGAAAACTGGCATTGGGTATATTTTTTTCCGCCGCCTTTTGTTTTGCTATTTCCACCATAGAGGGGGAAAAGTCAATACCGACCACCCCTTTACAATGTCCTGCCATGGCCAGCGCGTATTGTCCGGTGCCGCAGCCTATGTCCAGCACCAGAGAATCCTTACTTAACATATTGTGTTTTTGCAGCAGCCGCAAAAAGTGGTCCTCCTCAAAGGTAGGTAATTTGTGCCCGCCAAAGCTTTCCGCCATGGAGTTCCACATATCTACGCTGGCTTGTTTGTTCTTGTTTTTCAGGGACCACTTTTCCAAAATCTCTTCGACTGTCATTCAGACCCTCCTCACTAAAGCCTGAGAAACAAAAAACCATGAAAGTCGCTGCCTTCATGCCAGCACACCTTCATGGTTGTTTTTGTCTCATATTCATTTGTTAGCCAAAATTAAATCTCACTCTGGGCATTATCCAAAATAAAGCCTCACGGCTCGGAGCTTCATGCTCCCTTTCAGCCACCTAATTTATCATATAATTCTTACAATGTCAACCCTTTGCCGTTCCCGCAAGCATCCAATCAGGCTTGTGTCTTTCTATGAACCTTACCGCAAAACCGGTAATAATTCCCTCCACGGCCACCAGGGGCAGGTGACCCAGGGCCACTATTTTCGCCACGGAAAAGTCCCCCTGGGCAAACCGGGGTTCGGTCATGGACAATATGAGAACGAGAATCATCACCGTCATTACCACCGACATTCCACCGGCTATCCCCCCTCGGAGAGCCGTATTTTTAACAGGCAGGTAGCGGAACAAAAGATACGACAAGTAAGCCGGTATGGCCAGCAGGATGGTGTTGGCACCTAGGGTAGTTAAGCCTCCATGCCGGAATAACAAAGCTTGCAACAATAACCCCGGAACGAAGACCAAAGCCGCTCTCCTGCCCGACAGGATGCCGATTAACCCGCATAACAAAGGATGCACGGAAGCAGGAGGAACCGGAATGGAAATCAGGGATACCCCAAAGAAGGTCGCCGACAGCAGGCTGATTTTCGGGATATCTTCATCCTTGATGCCTTTTAAGCCAACAGCTAAGCCGCCCAGCGCCGCTGCGGACGTTAGCGCTATCACCGGAGTACTCAATACACCATCGGCTAAATGCATGAACACACCCCCTTGACCCGGCAGGGCCGGCTCCTGTCCTTTCCCGGTGGGAAACCGGCAGCTGCCCGGACGCATTTTAATGGTAAGTTGTTAACCTCCACGAGCTTTCAGGATAGCAGCCGCTACGGAGGGTTGGTTACCCCAACTTGTTTGGATAACTAACACCGGCGGCCTCACGCTTGCGGCCGGGTTATATTCTCCCATCCATAATCAAAATGATGGTGAGAACGGCAATCCACAGGGAAGATTTGAACACCAATTCCGGTGGCAGTCGTTTATCGTGCTTCCCCCGGCCGTCAAAACCCCTGGCCTGCATAGCTTGAAATACTTTCTCCCCGTGATCACCGCTCTTCAGGAAAAAGCCGCCGATCCACTCTCCGAAGACCCTTAGATAGGACCATCCCCTCCTTTCATACAGCCCCCGGCTGGCGAGAGCTCTCCTCCCTTTTTCGATGTCTTCGTAAAGCATGTGAAAATACCGGAAAGTGAGAGCCAGGATCCGGTTGAACACCGGGGGTAACCCCAGTTGCAAAATGCCTTCTAATAGGTACAAAGCCGAAAACCTGGATAAAATCGTCCCCAGCAAAACAGAGGAGATCAAGATCTTGCCGGCAATCACCAGGACAAACTCCACTTCTCCCAGCGCACCTGTGAGCAGGTAACTAATTGCTTGAGGCGCCAGCAGTAAGATGATAAAAGGCATGACCGGTTTAGCAAACCTGAGAATAAACTTGTTCTCCGATACAAGCAAAGAGTATATGGTAACTAACGCGCCGGTGAAGACCAGCAACCGGTAAGTGCTGATAAGGGAGATGTAAAACAGGACAATAAATAAGCTGACCACAGTGGTCTCCGGGCCGTTCTTTCCCCCGGTGAATATACGGCTCATCTTCCTCTTCCCCCGCCTACAAAAGAAAAAATGAAAAAGCCCGGCTGCTTTCCGCAACCAGGCTTTACGGGTCTTAAGAGACAAAAACATCACGCAGCGGTACCTGACCTTTCCACGGAAGGCAGCGCACACCCGCACTTAGGCAGGTCTCCTGACTCGTGGATCATGGCTTGTGCTTTCGCCTTCCCATCCGGTACCAAAAGCCGCCCTGCTGCCGGTTTCCCATACCGCAGGCCAGCCTTTGGGTCCCAAACAGTGGCATTGTGAAAGCCGCTCCCCACTCACAGTGGCCGGACCGTCCGGGATTCTCACCCGGTTCCCTTTTCATTCCTGCTCCTGCAGGAACACCTAAGTGCTTTCCCTATGCAGTTGTCTTGAACTTATCATACTCCATCATGTATTTTTTTGTCAACAGTTTCTTACCGCCGCTCAGGACCCGTTGAAAACACCGGAGCCGGCGGCTAACCCTCTTTTTCCACAGCGGGAGGAAGGGC
>DULZ01000080.1 GCA_012840125.1 Clostridia bacterium
CGTGATCATTATAAATCTTGCCAGTTTGTTGTCAAAGAATACATGGAAGGTGCGAGCAACTCCCGCAGCGGTTAAAGCCGGGCTATTACCTGCCGGCCCGGAACACCAGGTGCTCCAGCAGCAAGACCAGCACAATGCCCATCAAAAGGCCGTTACCGCACACCAGCTGGAAGACCACCGGCAAGCCGGCATAAGCCGCCGGCGGCACGAACATTAAGCCCACGCTGATGCACAAGGTTAACCCGATAATGATTAGATTGCGCTGGTTGAGCCGGACCCGCAGGAGGTTGGTAAAACCAATGCCCACCATGCGGGTAAAGGCCACAAAGGAAACGGCATAAACCACCGGGGCCGGGATGCTGGTGAAAAACTGGCCCAAAGGCCAAATCAACCCTACCAGCATCAAGATCACGGCAGCCAGCAGGAAAGGAAGGCGGGCGCCCACCCCGGTCATTTCCACAAAACCGGCGGCATTGGCGATGGGAACGGTGCCGATCCCGGCCAGGAGGCCGGAAAGCAAATTGGAAATGCCGTTACAGACCCCGCCCTTCTTGATGGTGCCCGCCGGCAGCTCTTGTCCCAGCACGGACCGGGCCGCCGCATAACTGGCCAGGTGATTGGCCACCAGCACCAGGCAACAAATGAGGGCCGTTACCGCCACCGCTGCCGACACCCGTGGTGCACCCCAGGCCAACAACTGGGGTAAATAAATAAGGCGGTCCGGTACCGTCCCGGCTGCCTGGGTGCCCCCCAGCCCCAGCAGGCTGTACAGCCCCCAGCCCACCAGGAGCCCGATTAACGCCGAAAAGTTTTTCAAATAGGCATTGCCTCGATAACTCAAAAAGGTCACCAGGGCCACCACCAGGATGCTGCACAGGGCCACCAAACCCCTGACCTGCCCGTTTTCATATCCTACCATGCCCTGCACGAAAGTGCCGGAAACCTGTAAGGCAATAAGAATCAGGGCCATCCCAATGACCAAAGGGGTAAACAGTCTCTGGATGGCGTTTAACACCCCGCCTAAACTCAACAAGATCATGAGCACGCCGGCAAAAATCAAACCAAACTCCATGGATTGCAGCACTGCTCCCGGGCTTTGCCCGGCCGGCACTCCCGCCTGGTAGGACAGGATAAAAATGCTAAACCAAACGGCAGCCACGCCTTCCGTGATGGGGACCCGGTGCCCCCACATTACCTGCAATAAGGAACCGAGCCCCACCAGGAAGGTGCTCCTTTGTACCAGCGCCGTAGTCTCCGCCGGGGGAAATTGAAAAATATCTCCAATAACCAAAGGATAGATCAAATTGATCGAATACATGAACAAAGCCCATTGCAGGGCCAGCAAGACGGTCTCCGTGGGGGAAGGACGATCTTCCAGCCGGTAATGCAGCTCTTGCTCCTTTTCCATCTCCGTCACCTCCGGTGTTGATTTAGCATCTCCTGCTCCGGAAACGGAAACGCTGGAGATTACCTTCCCCAGCGTTAGGATAGACATCAGCTTTGGGTTTGTGCCGCCACAAGCCTAGTTGCTCCGTATTTTTCCCGTAATTTAGGTTTTTCAATCTTGCCGGTGGGATTCCGCGGCACCCGGTCGAAGATGATCCGGCGCGGCCGCTTGTACCTGGGCAGCTGCTTGCAGAACTCATGGATTTCCTCCGCCGTGCACGCCACCCCAGGCTTCAATTCGATGATGGCTGTGGCAATTTCACCCAGCCGCTTGTCGGGCAGCCCGATGACCGCCGCATCCTTGATGGCATCATGCTGCCGCAGGAAGTCCTCGATTTGCACCGGGTAGATGTTTTCCCCGCCGCTGATGATCACGTCTTTCTTCCGGTCCACCAGGTAGATAAAGCCGTCCTCGTCCATCTGGGCCATATCACCGGTATAAAGCCAGCCGTCCTTCAGCACTCTGGCGGTAGCTTCCGGATCCCGGTAGTAACACTTCATCACGCCCGGGCCTTTCACCGCCAGTTCCCCTACCTGCCCGGGCGGGACGGGGTTGCCGTTCTCGTCCACGATCCTGGCCTCCCAGTTATGACCGGGTATGCCGATGGCCCCCACCTTATGAATATTCTCCACCCCCAAGTGCACGCACCCGGGACCGGTAGATTCGCTTAAACCATAGTTGGTATCGTATTGGTGATGGGGGAAGTGTTTTTTCCAGCGGTGGATGAGGCTGGGCGGCACCGGCTGGGCACCGATATGCATCAGCCGCCAGCTGGAAAGATCATAGTCTTCCAGCGTCACGTCCCCTCTTTCAATGGCATCCAGGATATCCTGGGCCCAGGGCACCAGCAGCCAGACAATGGTAATTTTCTCTTCAGACACGGTTTTCAGGATCCATTCCGGCCGGACGCCCCTTAAGAGGACGGCTTTGCTGCCGGTAAGCAGGCTGCCGAACCAGTGCATCTTCGCCCCGGTATGATACAAGGGGGGAATGCATAAGAAATTATCCTCCCGGGTTTGTCCATGGTGCGCCGCTTCGGTATAACAGGAAGCTACCAGGGCGCCGTGCCTGTGCAAAATGGCCTTGGGGAACCCCGTCGTGCCTGAAGAAAAGTAGATGGCGGCATCATCTTCATCGGAAATCTCCACTTCCGGGGCCTCCGACGGGCAGTTGGCCGTGAGGCGATCATAGTTTTCCGCGAAAGTGGGCCGGTTTTCGCCGACGAAAAAGATCAATTTCACTTGAGAAATAATCTGGTTGTAAATAGTCTCAATGCGCCCGATAAATTCAGGCCCAAAAAGCAGGGCCTTGGCTTCACTCAACTCCAGGCAGTACTTGATCTCCTCCGCCGAATAGCGGAAATTCAAGGGAACGGCCACGGCCCCGGCTTTCAAAATGCCAAAATAAATCGGCAGCCATTCCAGGCAGTTCATGAGCAAGATCGCCACTTTGTCGCCTTTCTTGATACCTCTTTTGATGAGCAAGTTGGCGAGACGGTTAGCCTTCTCGTCAAAAACCCGCCAGGTCATGGACCGCCGGTATTCGCCCAGGGGGCTGTTTTCAATGAGTTCATAATCAAGCCAGGTAACCTTGTGTTCCTCCTGCAAATCCATATTGATCTCGGTTAAACACTTCTCATGACCGTACAACCTTGCATTTCTGGCTAAGAATTCCGTAATCGGCATGTCAGTTTCTCCTCCCATCCTGCCATACTACGCTGAGGTCGTATAAATACTTATCTTAGATTATAAAATGACCAAAGTCATTTAGCAACCGTCTTCCAATTGAAAAAGCCTACCGGCGGTGTTCCCGCCGGTAGGCCTAAACCCGGATTTACTTGAAATATCTCTCCAAGAGCCCTTTGAAGGCTTGGCCGTGCCGGGCCTCGTCTTTGCACATTTCATGGACCGTATCGTGAATGGCATCCAAACCGAGCTGTTTCGCTTTGGCTGCCAGGTCCTTCTTACCCTGGCAAGCCCCGTATTCGGCTTCCACCCTGGCTTGCAGGTTCTTCTTGGTATCGGCGTAGACCACTTCCCCCAACAGTTCGGCAAACTTGGCCGCGTGCTCTGCTTCTTCGAAAGCGATCCTCCGGTAAGCTTCCGCCACCTCGGGATAACCCTCCCGGTCAGCCTGGCGGCTCATAGCCAAATACATCCCTACTTCCGTGCACTCACCCATGAAGTTGGCCCGCAGTCCCTCGATAATCTCCGGATCCACGTCTTTGGCCACACCAATTCTATGTTCATCTGCCCAAACCAAAGCTCCCCCTTGCTGTTCTACGAACTTCTCCTTGGAAGCCTTGCACTGTGGGCAGGTATCCGGCGCTTCATTGCCCTCATAAACATAACCGCAGATTTGACAAACAAATTTCTTCATTGTAGAAGACCCCCTCCTTGAATTTGAATGCTGCAAAATTTAATTATTAGTAATCGTTACTAATATTGTACAATTGTTTACCCTCCAAGTCAACAATTATTTTCCGTTTTTGTCTCAATTAATATTAAACCTCGGTGTTCCTCAGGACCTGGTAAAGAACATCGGCAAACAGCTCCACCGCCGCCAGCGCTTCATCCAAGGAGTTTAAGTCATTGCCCACTTCCAACAGGACGGCTCGCGGGTGCAGGTGCTGGTTATACCGGCCGCTTTGCACCCGGTAACCCAAGGACAAACCGGGATACAACTCATCCATTTTCTCCGCCAGCTGCCTGGCAAATTCCCGGTTCTGCATCCAGCCGGGATGAGGCAGCCTGGCATCACTGCCCACGATTAACCTGATCTGGGCGGTTTTCCTCCCGTTGATGGTAGCCGTCAAAGGCTTCGACTGGCCTGCATCCCGGTGAACGTCAATGACCACCCGGGCTTGGGGATTCCGTTTGAGCATGTCTTCCAGGGTTACCGCCGCATTGGTGTATGACTTTTCAAACTCGGGATAATCATGAATTGTTTCCGAACGTTCCGTCCTCATACGGTATTTTTGCTGCAGCACATTTTCCAAGTGAGCGGCGGCTTTGACAACGCCCGCATTCTCCCCTTCTTTCTTGCTGACCCCGTCGGTAGCCCGGTAGGTTTCGGCGTTATGGGTATTAATGATAATCACTTCCGCCCCTTCCGCTACAGCTTGTACCGGAGGCTCCGGTTCCGGTACCGGGGCTTGTGGTTCCTCCGGGGGCACATCGGGAATCTCCACAATGGATTCATCTTCAAACAACGGATAGCTCTCCACTTGGGACGCCGCCAGGGCTTCCATGGCTCCCACCGCCGTCATCCCTTGTCCAAACAGGGAGCGCGGGTTTGCCAGGTCCACATTAAAAACGGCTCGCATGAAAGCGGTGACGTATCCCTCCGGTGGAAGGTCCGCCTGCCGGTGGACAGGGGGCAACCCGCTCCTCAGGATGTTCTTGTAGGTCTGGCTATCAACGCCGGCGATAGCCAAGATCTGCTTTACCCGGTCCGGGCCATTCCCCTGGCCGGACGGGGCAGAAGGGGAATATAAGAGGGCGATGCTCAACAGGATACCGACCGCCAGCATCAAGAAGGGTTTGCCTCGTCCCATCATGTTCAACCGGCGGCGCAAGTAGAAACGTATCATACAGGCTGTCCTCCCCTCTTTCAGCATATTCTATTTCTATGCCCAAAAAGGAAGGTTATGCCATAAATAAAAAACACCCCGGAGGTGGGGTGTTCGGAACCATGAATGGATTAACGCAGCTCCGTAGGTACAAAGGCGTCGATGACACCGATGACCAGGGCGGCCAGCAAAGCACCCAGAATATTAACGCTGAGATAATTGGGCACGATGAACTGGGCCAAATAGATGACTACCGCTGCCACGATAAAGCCGACAATGCCCCTACTTTGGGGTGAGATTTTTTCGCCTAGAATCAGTTCAGCCAGGTAACCTAAGACAGCAATGACCACAGCAGCCAAGAGTGCACCCATGAAACCGTTGACGGAAATGCCAGGTAAGAGCCAACCTACCAGCATCAAGACCAGGGCAGACACGATAAACCGTACAATCGTACCGATTAAGCTTCCCTTCACCTGGATTCACCTCCTTTTTCCAAGACTAATAATAGTTTTCCCGAAAAAAGGAGGTATATACCGTGTCCATGCCTTGATTTACTTCAATCCACATGTTAAAATGTACTTTGTTAATTATTGCTTTAAAGTCCACTGCTAGGAGGTGACAAAACCCGTGGCTAATATAAAATCCTCGATCAAAAGAATCGAAATCGCTAGGAAACGTACCCGCATCAACGCTGCCCGCAAGTCGATGATGAAAACGGCAATCAAGCGTTTCGAGCAGAGCCTGGCTTCCGGCGAGCCTGAAAGAATACAAGCCACCTTTAAGCATGCCATTAAGACCATTGACAAAATGGCATCCAAGGGCTTAATCCATAAAAACAATGCCGCCAGAAAGAAATCCGCCCTGTACAGGAAGCTCAATCAAACCAAGCAAGCAATCAGTTAACAAAGGCCTAGCGGCCTTTTGTTTTTTATGAACATAATTCCAGGATGACCTGCTCCAGCAGGTTCGCCGGTTCCCCTTGGCCTCGCTTGATGGCCACATCAACGTCCAGCAGCTTGGCCAAAGCTTCAATCAATTCCTGCCGGCGGTAGTACCTGCTCTGGGCCAGTGCTTTCTTCACGGCATAAGGATGCACTTGCATCTGCCGGGCTATGTTTTCCTGGGAATAACCTTCCTCCGCCAGGGCTTGTCCGTAGAGGATGAGCCGGAACTGGCGGGCCAGCATGCCTAGAATCATCAAGGGCTGTTCCCCGGTGCGCAGCATGGCTCGCAAATGCCAGAGGGCGGCGGCGCTTTCTTTAGCCCCTACGGCATCGGTCAAAGCAAAGATACTGTACTGCTCCGGAAAACTCATAATCGCTTCCACATCTTCCGGCCCCACTTCTCCCTTGTCGCCCAGGTATAGAACCAGTTTTTCCAACTCCTGCACCAGCAGCCCCAAGTCGCCCTGGTCCCGGGTCACAATGTGCTCCAGGGCTGCGGGCGAAATATTCTTACCCCGCCCCGCCAACCAGTCTTTCACGAAATCTTTTAAGGCCGTGCCGGCCAGCGGCCGGCTTTCCCAGACCACTCCCTTGGCGGCCAGTTCTTTGTAAACCTTCTTGCGCTTATCCGGGTTACTCGCCGTCAAAAACACCAGGCAAGTAGTGGGTGAAGGTTCCTGCAGGTAGGACAATAAGAGTTCATCCGCTTCTTTACTACCCGCCGTTTCCTTGCCGGTGCCCTTACCGTCAAACCAGGGAGCATTTTTCACTACCACCAGTCTTTTTGCCCCAAACATCGGCACCAGCCAAGCGCTTTCCAAGACGGTAGATAAAAGCACCGCCTCCCCGTCAAAGACCTCATAATTGACGTCGTCGGCACCGTTCTCCAGCAGCTTTTCTTCCAAACAATATAAAACCTGTTCTTTAAAGTAGGCGCCCTCACCGGCCAGCAAATACACCGGGGCGATGCGCCCCCGGCGGATATCCGCCAGGATTTTCCGGAAATCTTGCATAGTTGTTTTTTCCTCCCGGCCTTAGTTCCCTGATTTAGTACTATTTTAATCCAAGGCCGGGTCCCTCACAAGAGAAGCCGGTGCCACGGCAGGCAAAGGTTTCCGCCGGACGGCAAAAGAGACAGGCGGCACGGCAACGAGTCGTGGTATAATGTGGATAATAAACTATGGGGAGAAGGTGCCGGTTTTGAGCAAGATTCGCTTACATTATCAATGGGATGACCACCCGCCTTTGGGTGAGACCCTCCTGTACGGATTGCAGTGGTTCATCATCACGGTCCCCATCGTGATTATCATCGGTCGGGTGGCGGCGGAACTCCACGGGTCCCAAGCAGTCTTTCAAGTCGGTTACCTCCAAAAACTGTTTTTCCTCACGGGAGCAGTTAGCCTGGTACAGCTTTTCTGGGGACACCGCCTGCCGGTAATCACCGGGCCGGCTACTGTGCTCCTGATCGGCATTATGGCCAGTCAGGGGGAAGACTATCACGAGGTCTATTCCGCCATCATGACCGGGGGCTTCTTGCTCATGCTGGTCAGTATCACCGGGTTTTTCGGGTACTTGCGCCGGCTCTTTACTCCCCGGGTGGTGGCCACGGTACTGATCCTGATCGCCATCACCCTTACCCCGATGATGATTGACCTGATTACCGGAAGCGGTGAGGACGACGGGTTTTCCCGCTTCCTCTTTGCCCTGGTTTTCGTCTTCGCCATGTTCGTCGCCAATCGCTACTTGACCGGCATCTGGAAAGCAACCTTGATCTTGTGGGCCATAATCTCCGGTTCCGCTCTTCATGCCTGGCTCTTTCCCCCGGAATCCGCCGGCACACCGGCCGGATTCCCCTTGGCCGCCGGCTTTATGGACAGCTTCGGTTTTCAATTTTCCCTTAATCCGGGCCTGGTCCTGTCCTTTTTGTTTTGCTTCCTGGCCCTGGCCGTAAACGATCTAGGCTCCATCCAAGCGGTGGGAGAAATTGTCCGGCCGGATCACCTGGAAAAGAGAATCACCAGGGGCATTGCCGTCTCCGGCCTGGGTAACACCCTGGCGGGCCTCCTCGGGGTGCCGGGACCGGTCAACTTTTCCCTTACCCCGGGGGTGATTGCCGCCACCGGCTGCGCTTCCCGGCATACCCTGACACCTATGGCCTTGGGATTGATTGTTTTGTCCTTTCTCCCCCGTACCATTGCCTTCATGAGCCGGATTCCCCTCTTAATCACCGGCAGCACCGTTTTGTATATTATGTGTTCCCAAATCGCGGCAGGATTAACCGTTTGCGCCGGCGCCGCGGAGGAGTTCAAACTGGAGCATGGACTGGTGATGGGATTCCCTATCTTGTTAAGCATCATCGTTTCCTTTTTACCCGAACATACCGTGGCGGATTTTCCCGCCCTCCTGAAGCCTGTATTGAGCAACGGCTTCGCCGCCGGCGTTTTCACCGTGTTGATCATGGAACACATTATTTTCCGCTCGCCTAGAACTATTCGACCCCGGCAATAAAAGGGGTTATTTGCATCTTTTGCCCATCGGTGCTCACAATGACGGCGCCGTGCTCATCGGTACGGTAGATGTCCACTCCTCTCTCCTCCCAATAGCGGACCAGCCGGGGTGAAGGATGGCCATAGCTGTTGCGGCCCACCGACAGGACCACCGCCACCGGGTTGATTTCGTCCAGGAAGGGCTCATAGTAGCCGGTGTGGCTGCCGTGATGAGGCGCTTTAAACACGTGCACAGGGCCAAAATGCCCCTGCCGGAGTAAGCGCTGGAGTCCTTCCACCTCGATGTCACCGGTGAGCCAGATCCCGGCTGTACCGTACTTGATTTGTAAAACCAAAGAATGATTGTTATCCGGAGCTGAAGTGAAAACGGGAGAACGGCCCGGGGGATTCCACACCCTGATCTCCATGCCCCTCTCCAGGATGAGCCTGTCCCCGGCCATTACTTCCCGGACCGGTACCCGTTTCATGGCCGCCAACTGCAGCAGTTGGTCGTAACCGTTCCCAAAAAGCTGCCCGGGCGGGATGATGACGGTCCCGGCGTCCAGTTCCGCCAGCACGTCCTCCAACCCCTGCAGGTGGTCCGTATCCGGGTGGGTACTGATCATGAGGTCTACTTTCTTGATACCCCGCCTGTGCAAGTATGGTACCACCACTTCCCGGCCGACCCGGAAATCGCTTTGGTGCCAGGCCGGGGTGCCCCCTCCGTCCACCAGCACGGTTCGGCCCCCGGGGGTATGGATGACAATAGCGTCTCCCTGTCCCACGTCGAGAAAAACGATTTCTAACGGGCGAGGCGTGTTTTGCTGCCAGAGAAACACAGCGCTTACCAGCAGGCCGCCGCCCACCAGGGCCGCCTTACCGTAAGGCCGCAGCCCGGCGCGGAAATCCTCGCGCACCGCCAGTTCCCGCACCAGCATACCCACCAGGTAATAGCTGATTATAGCAGCCGGGGCCGGGGTAGCCACCACAAAAGCACTAAAAGGCAGGGCTTCCAATGGGGTACATAACCGGACGATCCCTTCCACCAGGGCCCCGGCGGCTAAAAGCATGAAACCGGCCAGGGCGCCGGAAACCAGCGACGCGAAGAACGCCACCAGGCCCAGGATCACCACCAGGCCGGCCAGGGGCACAATCACCACATTGGCGAAAATGCCCATGAGAGAAAAAAGGTTGAAGTAATAAGCCGTCACCGGCAAAACGGCAATCCCGGCCGCCAGCGGGATAACCAGCACTTCGCGCCAGGGCAGGGTGCGGGGCAGCAAGGCGCTCACCAGGGGACTAAAGTAGACAATCCCCCAAGCCGCCAAAAAGGAAAGCTGGAAACCGCTGTGAA
Source organism: Clostridia bacterium (assembly GCA_012840125.1). Taxonomy (NCBI): domain Bacteria; kingdom Bacillati; phylum Bacillota; class Clostridia; species Clostridia bacterium. The sequence goes on from DULZ01000080.1 coordinate 9,803, forward strand.
AAAGATAGAAAGGATTATACAACAGGATGATCAAAGCAGCGGCGGCAATGCCGGTATAAAAATCCTTTTCTTTTTTCAGGACATCCCCGAGCAGTACCACGGCAGCCATCAAAGAAGCTCGCAGCACGGAAGGAGCAAACCCGGTGGCCGCGCAATAGAAACCAACCAGCCCCAGGGCCAGCCAGAAATACACTACCGGGCCAAGACCCAACAGTTTTTGCAGCCATTTGGTCAGGACCAGCAGGAAGCCCACATGCAGGCCAGAGACGGCCATCAAGTGCATGATGCCCAGGGTGAGAAACATCTCCTTCAGGTCCTTTTCCAAGGCCGTTTTGTCCCCAAAAATCAAAGCCCTGGCGACGGCCCCGGCCCGGGTAGACATGCTTTCATCAACTCTGTTTAAGAAAACCGTCTTGGCTTGATAGATCAGGTTTCGCCAGTGGAGAGCGTCCCTTTCCAAAACAGTGATGCTTTCCGGTTCAGCTGATAACTCGGCTACGATCCCCAGCTGCCAGAGATAAGCGCGGTAATCAAATTCCCCCGGGTTCCGGGCTTGTCTTGGCCTGGCCAAGAAACCACGGGCTTTGATCACGTCTCCCGGCTGCAAAAACGCCCGCTCTTCTCCCCTCACTACCAGCTGTATTTTCGCCCCCTGGGGTAATTGAAGCGTATAGAGAGTCCTGGTGGGATAAGAAGCAGGTTCAGAAACGATCCGGCCCGTCACCTGTGACTCCCGGTCTAAGGGCAGGGAAGCTAAGAGACGGTGCTGGTAATCCGTTTTTAGCTGGTAAGCCAAGCCGCCCAGGCAAAAGAAAGCCACCAGCAAAAGCCAGCCGGTATTTTTCTCCGGCCGGCGGCTGCCCAGGCACCAAAAAAGAAAAGCCCCGGTGAACAAACCCAGCCACCAGAGCACGGGCATTTTGATCCAGTGGGCGGTTAAGATGCCCACGGCATAGAGCCCGGTTACAAATACCAAAATCCTTTCTTTCATGAGCGCCCTTCAACCTCAATGAGTAATCAACGGTACCAGGTCTTGATATCTCTTTTCCCCGATGCCGGAGACATTTTTCAATTCATCCAAGGACCGGAAGGGTCCGTGATTATTCCTGTAATCAATGATTCTCTGGGCCAGGGCCGGGCCGATGCCGGGAAGGGTCATCAATTCCTCCCGACCGGCGGTATTGATATTGACTTTTCCGGTTTCCCCTGCCGGTTGATTCCCCTTCGAACCCGGTACCCCGGTTCCCCCGGCACCGTCATTCCGGAAAGGAACGTAGATCCGCTGTTCATCTTTTAAATAAGCGGCCAGGTTAATGGCGTCCAGATCCGCTTCCGGCAACGGCTGGGCTAAGGCCAGTACATCTTCCACCCGGCTCTTTTCCCGGAAAGCATAGACCCCCGGGCGCAAAACCGCCCCGGCCACATGGACCTTCAATTCCGGTGCCGGTTCCTCCCGGACCTGCACGGCCGCCTGGGTATCCCCCGTTTCCAGCAAGAAAACGCTTTCCCCTGCCGGATCCTGCTGCCAGCGGGTGTACATCACCCCTAAGCCGAAAGCCAAGATGAAGAGTAAAACGGCTAGAGCTTGCTGTACCTGGCGGGACAGCCCAAACACCGTTTTCACCCCACTTACCGAGTTAAATTACTGAATTTTTCGTCATTAATTTGTTTTTTCCTTCCGTTATTTACAAAAAGTACAAAAAGCGGCTGTCCCGTGACAGCCGCTTGGCATGCTATTTCACTACGATGCTGATGAGTTTGTTCGGCACCACCACGAATTTGATGATGTCCTTGCCGGCGACGAAATCCTGCACCCGTTTTTCCGCCAGCACGACGGGTTTCAGTTCTTCTTCCGGCATGTCCTTCGGCAAGCTCATCCTGGCCCGCACCTTACCGTTAATCTGGACAGCCACCTCCACCCGGTCTTGCTCCAGGGCTTTTTCATCGTAGGCAGGCCAGCTCTGCAGGTGGACACTGTCTTCGTTACCTAATGCATGCCAGAGCTCTTCCGTAATGTGAGGGGCAAAAGGAGCCAGCAGCAATACCAGCCGTTCCAAGCCAAACCGGACCAGCGGTAGGTTTTCTTGCCCGCCGGCCTTCTGGTCCCTGTAATCGTGCAGGCTGTGGACCAGTTCCATGACGGCGCTGATGGCGGTGTTGAAATTAAACCGCTTATCAATATCCTCCGTGACTTTCTTCACCGTCAGGTGAATCATGCGGCGCAGTTCCTTGTCCGCTTCATCCAGGGCTTCGTCCTTAGGTGCCACCATTTGCACCTGCCGGTGGTAGCCGTACACCAAACGCCAGACCCGGTTCAGGAAGCGGAAGCAGCCCTCCACCCCCTGATCGCTCCACTCCAAGTCTCTTTCCGGAGGCGCCGCAAACAGGATAAACAGCCGGGCCGTATCGGCACCGTATTTCTTGATGATTTCTTCCGGGCTGACCACGTTTCCTTTGGACTTGGACATCTTGGAGCCGTCTTTCAGCACCATGCCCTGGGTCAAGAGATTCTGGAAAGGTTCATCACATGTGGTCAAGCCCAAATCCCGCAGCACTTTGGTGAAAAACCTGGCATACATCAAGTGGAGAATGGCGTGTTCCACCCCGCCGATATACTGGTCCACATTCATCCAGTAACCGGCTTTCTCCTTGTCAAAGACTTCCCCGTCATTGTTGGCATCGCAGTAGCGCAAGAAGTACCAGGAGGAGTCCACAAAAGTATCCATGGTCTCCGTCTCCCGCACGGCCTTTTGACCGCACTGCGGGCATTGACAACCGGTGAATTCCGGCATGGATTTTAAGGGAGATTCCCCCGTGGGCTTAAACTGCACGTCCTCCGGCAGGATCACCGGCAGGTCTTCTTCCGGCACCGGCACTACACCGCATTGATCACAATAAATGATGGGGATGGGGGTGCCCCAGTAACGCTGCCTGGAAATCAACCAGTCCCGCAGCCGGTACTGCACTTGAAAACGTCCCAGTCCCTGCTGTTCAACGTATTCAGTGATCTTGGCAATAGCCGTTTTATTGTCCAGGCCGTTAAAAGGACCGGAATTCACCAGGAAGCCTTCCGCCGGGAACGCTTCCGTCATTTCGTCCGGCTGCAGGTCTGCTCCTTCCGGCTGCACCACAATGCGAATGGGCAGGTTGTATTTCCTGGCAAACTCGAAATCCCGCTGGTCGTGGGCCGGCACGCCCATGACGATACCGGTACCGTAATCCATCAATACATAATTGGCCACCCAAATGGGAATGCGCTCGTTGTTTAGCGGGTTAACGGCATACGCCCCGGTGAACAAACCTTCCTTCTCCTGCTCGGCCCGCTCAATGCTGGACATCTTTCTTACCCGCTGGACAAACTCCTTCACCGGACCTTCATAGGGAGTACCCGCTACCAGTTCCGCCACCAGGGGGTGTTCGGGGGCCAGCACCATGTAAGTAACCCCATAGACGGTGTCGGGCCGTGTGGTGAAAACGGTCAAATCATGCCCGGCCTCGGTTCTGAAGCAGATTTCCGCCCCCTCACTGCGGCCGATCCAGTTAAACTGCATGGTTTTGACTTTCTCCGGCCAGCCGGGCAGTTTTTCCAAATCCCGGAGCAGTTCATCGGCATAGTCCGTGATCTTGAAGAACCACTGCTCCAGTTCCTTCTTGTCCACTACGGAGTCACACCGTTCACATTTCCCGTCCACCACCTGTTCGTTGGCGAGCACCGTAGCGCAGGAAGGGCACCAGTTGACGGCGGCCTTTTTCTTGAAGACCAGCCCGCGTTTGTAAAACTGCAAGAACAGCCATTGGGTCCACTTGTAATAATCAGGATTACAGGTGGCTACCTCGCGGCGCCAGTCATAGCTAATCCCCATGGATTTCAACTGCCGTTTCATGTTGGCGATATTCTTCCGGGTCCAAATACTGGCCGGAATCCCGTGCTGGATGGCGGCGTTTTCCGCCGGCAGCCCGAAAGCGTCCCACCCCATGGGGTGCAGCACGTTATAACCCTGCATCATCTTAAAGCGAGCCACCACGTCACCGATAGAATAATTGCGCACATGGCCCATATGTAAATTCCCCGACGGGTAAGGGAACATTTCCAGTACATAATATTTCTTTTTACCGGGATCCTCGTCTACCTGGTACATGCCTTTTTCTTCCCAGTATCCTTGCCATTTCGGCTCTATTTGCGAAAAATCATACCGTTCCTGCATACCTTCACTCCCCTTACTGGTACTGTTGCCAAACTTTTACCAATCTAAACAGGGTCTATGAGGTCTGTGATTACTCTGGCGTCTCCCCATAACCTTTCCAAATTATAATACTGCCTCTGTTCCGGCAGGAATATATGCACCACCACGGTACCGTAATCCATCAGGACCCACTGGGCCTCCTGCAAACCTTCAACGCGGAAAGGCCTTATCCCCTGCTCTTCCAATTTCTCTTCCACATGCCTGGCGAGGGCCTGCACCTGGATGCGGGAATTACCGGTGGCAATCACAAAATAATCGGTGATCAAGGTGAGGTCTTTTACTTCAAGGATCATGATGTCAGATCCTTTCTTCTCTTGCAGAGTCTCTGCCACCAACTTCAGTATATCACGGGTATCCTGCAATAAATCTCATCTCCCTTCAGTGTTCAGCGTCACTAAAAGACCGTTTCTGGCATCTATCATCAACGGGTGAATTGGAGACCTCTTGGTCAACAGGTACCTGATGGATTGATCAAAAGCCGCCAGCATCGCCTCATCCAAGTTTCTAAAGGCCAGGTCGCGGAGCACCTCCACCCCGGGGAAATCCCGGTGGGGTTCAATCATGTCGGCCAAAAAAACCACTTTATCCAAATCAGTCATCGCCGGAGATCCTAAAATATGGTCCTTGATAGCCTGCAGCAAGGCCGGGTGCTTTAAACCCAATTCCTTTTCCACCAGGAAGGCCCCCACGCTGCCGTGCCATAGTTCCGGAACGGCATCCTTCATGGGATCCGGCGGAAGCCCCGCGGTCTTCGCCACTTCGACGAGGAGGTGATTGGGCAGGTCCCTGGCATAATCATGCAGCAAACCGGCCAGGTACGCAAGACCGGGTTGCACCTGATGGGTTCTGGCCAGGGCCAGGGCCGTTTGCGCCACCGCCAGGGAGTGCCGGTACCTTTTGGGGGTGAGTTTTCCCGCCAGTCGAGCGGCATAGTGACGGAATGCCTTCATCTTTCCTCCCTGTCCAGACCATGGTCCTGTCGATACAGGCCCTTTTTGTATATATAGTGTTCCACCGTTTCCGGCAGGAGATATTTAATGGGCCTTCCTTCCCTCACCCGCTGCCTGATGTCTGAAGAAGAGATGGCCAGCGCAGGCACTTCCAGCAGGTGGAGCCTGCCCTCCAGTTCCGGCAGCTCCGAGAAAACTCTATCTAACGCCTTCAAGTCAAACCCCGGACGGGTGGCGGCAATGAACTGGCACAGCTCCGGCAAATGCTGCACGTTTTTCCAGGTGAGAATTTCCAAGATGGCATCCGCTCCGGTGATGAAATACAGTTCCGTCTGCGGGCCGTAAAGCCCCCGGAAGTCTTTGATAGTGTCAATGGTGTAGGAATAGCCTGTCCGGTCGATTTCCAGGCGGGAAACATGAAAACGGGCATTGGTGGCCACGGCCAAAATGGTCATGAGATAACGGTGTTCTGCCTCCGTCACATGGTAATCCTTTTTGTGCGGGGGCTTCCCCGAGGGCACAAACACCACTTCCTCCAGGCCATAAGCATGCAGAGCCGCTTCTGCCGTGACCAGGTGCCCATAGTGGATGGGATCAAAGGTCCCCCCCATGATCCCAATCCTTTTCATCGATGCTGTCGCCATGTTCATCCCCATTTCTAGGTTCTGATCTGACCCTGCCCTAAAACAACAAACTTGTAGGTGGTTAATTCTCTCAGTGCCATCGGTCCCCGGGCATGCAGTTTCTGGGTGCTGATCCCGATTTCAGCACCAAAACCGAACTGGCCGCCGTCGGTGAAACGAGTGGAAGCATTGACAAACACCGCCGCTGCGTCAATTCTCTTCAGGAAATCGTGGGCTTTAGTGTAGTCTTCGGTGACGATGGCTTCCGAATGGCCGGTACTGTAACGGTGAATATGGTCCACCGCTTCTTCGTAAGAATCCACCACTTTTACCGCCAAGATCAGGTCCAGGTACTCCGTGGCCCAATCTTCCTCCGTCGCCGGTTTGGCATTGGGCAAGAAAGGCAAAGCCTTGGGACAGGCCCTGAGCTCCACACCCTTTTCCCCGTAAACGGCGCCAAGCCTGGGCAGCACTTCCGGCGCCACTTTAGCATGGATCAAAAGGGTTTCCATAGCGTTGCATACGCCGGGGCGCTGGCACTTGGCGTTGACGGCAATGTTAACGGCTTTCTCCACATCCGCCCCTTCATCTATGTACACGTGGCAATTGCCGACGCCGGTTTCAATGACCGGCACCGTGGCATTTTCCATGACTCGCCTGATGAGGGCCGCTCCGCCCCTGGGTATGATCACATCCAAGTAGCCGTGCATCTTGACCATCACATCGACGGCATCCCGGTCCGTGGTCTGGACCAGCTGCACGGCGTCGGCCGGCAGGCCCTTAGCCTGTAAAGCCTCCCGCAGGATCTCCACCAGCACCCGGTTGCTGTTGATGGCTTCCGATCCGCCCCTTAGGAGCACCGCGTTACCCGCCTTCAAACACAACCCGGCGGCGTCCACCGTCACATTGGGGCGCGCCTCGTAGATCATGCCGACCACTCCTAAGGGCACCCGCATTCTCCCGATTTGCAGCCCGTTGGGACGGGTCACCATCTCGGTGATTTCGCCAACGGGATCCGGCAGGGCGGCCACTTCCCGCAGCTCCTTGGCCATGTCCAGGATCCTCTGTTCCGTTAAAAGCAGCCGGTCCAGCAGGGCTTTGGACAGCCCTTTTTCCTTCCCTGCCTGCATATCGACGGCATTGGCTGCCAGGATCCGGTTTTGCTGGTCCAGCAGCCGATCCGCCATGGCTTCCAAGGCTTCGTTTTTCTCCCTGGTAGACAGGACCGCAAGTTTCCTTGCCGCTTCCTTGGCCTTTTTCCCTTGTTCCAGCAGCTCTTCCCTAAACATCCATCACCTGACCCCTTTCGCTTTCACCATTTTCCCACAATACTAAATTATCACGGTGTATGGCCTCATCGTAGTCCTTGTACCCCAGGATCGCCTCAATGTCACCGGTCTTCTTGCCCTTAATCAGCTCTAATTCCTGGGCACTGTAGTTAACAATCCCCCGGGCCACTTCCTTCCCGCCGGGATCATGCACAGCCACTACCCCCCCGGCTTCAAAATGACCTTCCACCGCCACAATACCGATGGGCAGCAAGCTCTTCCCTTCCGCCTTGAGGGCCTGGGCCGCGCCGGCATCAATCATGATTCTGCCCACTACCGCTGAACCGTAGGCAATCCACTTCTTTTTACCCCGCAGTTTATCCACCCTGGGCAAGAAGACGGTGCCCACTTCTTTGCCGGCCACGATATCGTGCAGCACTCCTTCTTGATTCCCGCTGGCGATGACCACCGGGATGCCGGAACTGGTGCAGACCTTGGCGGCTTGGATCTTGGTACACATACCGCCGGTCCCGAAACTGGACCCGGCACCGCCGGCAAGCCTTTCAATCTCCGGGGTGATTTCTTTCACCACGGGCAGTTTCCTGGCCTGGGGATTGGTCCTGGGATTGTCATCGTAAAGGCCGTCAATATCGGATAAAATGATTAATAAATCCGCATCAATGGCACCGGCCACCAGGGCAGCCAAATTGTCGTTGTCGCCGAACCTCAGCTCTTCCACCGCCGTGGTATCATTTTCATTCACGATGGGGATCACATCATATTCTAATAGCTGGGAAAAGGTATGGCTCACGTTGAGATAGCGGCGCCGGTCGGAAAAGTCCTCCCGGGTCAGCAGGATCTGCGCCACCACCCGGCCGTACTCAGCGAAGAATTTCTCGTACATGTGGACCAGGATTCCTTGTCCCACGGCCGCCACGGCTTGCTTTTCCCTTAACGTACGAGGGCGCCGGGAGAAACCCAGGCGTCCCATCCCGGCACCCACCGCCCCTGATGTCACCAAGACCAGCTTCTTCCCTTGATTAGCCAAGTCCACTAAATCCCGCGCCAGTTTTTCTATTCTTTTCAAGTCCAGCTGTCCGGTTGCATGGGTGAGAGTACTGGTCCCTACCTTCACTACAATGCGCTCCGCCGTTAGCATCTCCACCGCTGTCACCCTTACGGCAATTCTATGATTGACTTTTTGCTGGACCGCCGGTAGAGCAGTAAATTGCGGCCCACCACTTGAATTAATTCCGCTCCTGTTTTTTCGGCTAAGATCTTGCCTGTATTCTTCGGATCATCCTCATGGTTGTTTAACACCCGCACCTTAATCAGTTCCCTGGCTTCCAAGGCTTCTTCCACCTGCTTCAGGACGGGCTCCGTAATACCCGCCTTGCCGATCTGGATAATGGGATCGATACCGGTCCCTAAAGCCCTGAGAAACCGCTTTTGTTTTCCAATCAAGCCTGGCTTACTAACCAAAGGTTAGTCTGCACCTCCTAAAATATAATGTTAAACTATTATATCATATCTTCCCTGCCGTACCTACCCTTTTATCTCTTATTCCTCCACGAACCCGGGCTCAACAAAATCAAAAACCAGCTTACCGATCCGCACTTCATCTCCGTCTTTGGCCCCTGCTTGGCGCAGGGCATCGTCCAGTCCCATCTTCCGGAAGATCCACTGCAGCCGGCGCACCGCCTCGTCGTTTTCCAAATCCGTCATGGCCACCAGTCTTTCCACTCGCTTGCCGGAGACTACGTAGACTCCTTCCGCCAAGGAAATGGTAAATGGTGCTTCTTCGCCCCGGTAACGAGTTTCCTTGAAGGCCACTTCCGGCGGCTGGTCCGGTTCCGGCTCACCGGTTTCCTCCAAAAGCCGGGCTACCTGATGCAGCAGTTCCTGCACCCCTTCCCCGGTGACGGCGGAAATAGGTACTACCGTCACCCCCGGACCCAGGGCCTGCACGAATCCGTCCAGCCTCTCCCGGGCTTCCGGCAGGTCGATTTTGTTGGCAGCTACGATTTGCGGCTTCCGGCTCAGCTCCCGGCTGTACAGCTCCAGCTCCCGGTTGATGATTTGGTAAGCCTCAATAGGCTCACGTTCCCAGTTGGCCAGGTCAACCAGGTGGATGAGCACCCGGGTCCGTTCCAAATGCCTGAGAAAATCATGTCCCAAACCGGCTCCCTGGTGGGCTCCTTCGATTAAGCCGGGAATATCGGCCACCACGAAGCTCCGGCCTTCCTCCAGGTTGACCACCCCTAAATTGGGGGTGAGGGTGGTAAAAGGATAGTCGGCAATTTTGGGCCTGGCCGCCGAAATGCGGGAAATCAACGTGGATTTGCCTGCATTGGGAAAGCCGAGGAGTCCCACATCAGCCAGCAGTTTCAGCTCTAAGAGCAGCCACTTTTCTTCCCCAGGCTCCCCTTTTTCCGCCATCCGGGGCGCTTTGTTTTTGTTGCTGAGGAACCTGGCATTCCCCCGGCCCCCGCGCCCGCCTTGGGCCACTACCACCGGGGCGCCGGGCTCAATCAAGTCCGCCAGGACTTCACCGGTGTCCGCATCCTTCACCACGGTACCGGGCGGTACCCGGATGATCAGGTCCTCTCCGGCCCTGCCGTGCATGTTCTTGCCGCGGCCGTGCTGGCCTCTTTCCGCTTTATAATGCCTTTTGTACTTGAAATCCACCAGGGTACGTAACCCTTCATCCACAATCAGGACCACGTTGCCGCCGCGGCCCCCGTCTCCCCCGTCGGGCCCCCCTTCCGGGACATACTTTTCCCGCCGGAAGGAAATCACGCCGTCACCGCCGTCACCGGCTTTGACATAGATTTTTGCTGTATCGTAAAACATGGCATCACCTTGTACTTCCTAACTTGTGAATTTGGTTATTTCCTAGCTTCACCCTTTTTTCCCGCCTTTACTCAGCCACCAGCCAGGAAGATTTTTTGGGTACACTACACCTGATGGTGTGGAGCGGGCCGTCTTGCAAGATTTCCACCTCGTAACCTAGCGCCTGGGCTTGCCGCTCCACCTCCGCCCAGTCTTCTCCCGGCCAGGCGGCGTCTTGGGAAATGATTTCAAACCGGTAGCCTGCTAGATCATCCCACATCCTCAGCACCCAGGTTTCCGTGCCGGCACCGGTCTTGCCGGCATGCACCAGGCGCAGGATGGAAGAAAGCAGCTGCTGCAGTTCCTGGTCGCCCATGTTGATTTCCTTCAAATCCGTTTCACATTCAATACCTAAAATCCGGCCCTTTTCATGAAACTTGAGCTGCCACTGCAGCAGGAGCAGGGCAATGGTAGGATATGTCAAACGAAACAAGGAACTCCGCTGTTGCATGGCGGCCACGGTTTCTTTTATGTATAGCAACGCCTGCTGGGCTCTGCCCATCTGCAGGTACCCGGAAATCACCTGGAAATGATTCAGGTAATCATGGTTGATAGCCCGCAGCAATTGAATCATGTGTTCAGCCTGACCGTACACCTTTTCCACCATCTCCTCTGTTTTAAGTAATCCCCATGGTAAGGTTAATATTTCTCTTTTTGTCACAGGATTCCTTGATTGTCTATGTAATTTTAACCAGAGCCACGGCCCGGCCCGTACCGGTCCGGCAGGAAAGCCGGCTTGCTTCATCTAATTGTTCCACTACCACTGAAACGGGAGTGAGGAACCATGCGGGAACAGGTACCGGGTTACCGGAAACTGTGGTCCGGCGGGGAATTGAAGCGAAGGGTTGCACTGGCAAAAGAGCACCTGGCTGAGTGCCGTCTTTGCCCCCATAGGTGCATGGTGAACCGGCAAGAAAAACGGGGGGTCTGCCGCGCCCCGCACCGGCCTGTGGTGGCCGGCTACGGGCCTCATTTCGGCGAGGAACCTCCCCTGGTAGGCCGCCATGGATCGGGCACCATCTTTTTCGGGTTTTGCAACCTGCAGTGCGTTTACTGTCAAAACTGGGATCTCAGTTTCGGCGGCACCGGAACCCCTGTGTCCGCTCAAGAACTGGCCTCCATCATGCTCAAGCTGCAGGACGATTACCGGTGCCACAATATCAACCTGGTCACCCCTACCCATTTCGTCCCCGGTATTCTCGAAGCGGTGGCTTTGGCCGCCGAACAAGGTTTAACCGTGCCCCTGGTCTACAACTGCGGCGGTTATGAGAGCTTGGAGACCCTGGCTTTGCTTGACGGCGTCATTGACATTTATATGCCTGACATTAAATATGCTCAACTGGAACGGGGTTTAAAATACTCGCAAGTCAAGGACTATCCTGAAATCGCCCAAAAAGCCTTAAGGGAAATGGACCGCCAGGTGGGGGGCTTAAAAACGGATGCCGGCGGGTTAGCTTACCGGGGCCTCCTTATCAGGCACCTGGTGCTGCCCGGCGGTTTGGCAGATACGAAGGCAGTCCTCCGTTTCATCAAAGAGGAGCTCTCCCCGGACTGCCTGGTCAACTTGATGGACCAGTACTACCCGGCCCACCAGGCCCATCGCTATCCGGAGCTGTCAAAGAGGCTGTCCCGCCGGGAATATGAAGCCGCCTATGCCTATGCCGGGGAGCTCGGCCTGAGACTGGTGTAGCCCCACCGCTCCCGTCCCTCTTTCATACTCCAACGGCAGCCATAACAAGCGGTATTAATCAGTGGCCGGTGACGTCAACAGCGGTGGTCAGACTTCCGCCGTCAGACGTCAGGTTTGCATTTTCATCCTCCCGGGTCTCAAAAGCCCTTCCGGTCTATGTCTAAACACGGCTTGCCTCTTTGGCAACTATGCAAAAAACCGCCTTGCGGCGGTTTTCAACTACATGACTGCTTCAGCATAAACGCTGACTTGTGTTTTATCGCGGCCTTTCTTCTCATAGCGGACGACGCCGTCCACCAACGCAAACAAGGTATGATCCTTGCCCAATCCTACGTTCACGCCGGGATGAATCTTGGTGCCTCTTTGACGCACCAGGATGTTGCCGGCAGCCACCACCTGACCGTCGTGCCTTTTGATCCCCAGTCGCTTGGCTTCACTGTCCCGGCCGTTTCTGGAGCTGCCAACACCCTTTTTATGCGCAAAAAGCTGTAGATCGATTCTCATCATCGTGTCCACCTCCTCTTGTGGATCTTGAAATACTTCCCGTAATCCGGTTCTAACGCCTTCAATCCCAATTCCATGGTTTTCAACACTACTTGGGACAGTTCTTCCTCTTTGGCACTGAGATCACCAGGCAGGACGCAGCGCAGCCAGCCTTGTTTGATCTCCGTTTCCGGTGCCTTGGACAAAAAATGGCTGAGACCGATGACCGCCGCCTGGCTGAGCACGGAAACGGCGGCGCAAACAATGTCCTGGCCGTAGGGCGCGGCACCGGCATGACCCTTTACACAAAAGGCCCGCAGGCTCTCCTGATCATCATAGAAAAGCTCTACGGTGATCATGGTTTAGCCTTGAATTTTCTCCACTACTACTTCCGTATAAGGTTGGCGATGACCGTACTTGCGGCGGTAATTCTTCTTGGGCTTGTACTTGAAGACGATCACCTTTTTGCCCCGGCCGTGGCCTTGGACTTTAACGGTGACTTTGGCTCCCTCCACGTAGGGATTGCCAACCTTCACTCCTTGCTCGCCGGCAATCAACAGCACCTTATCCAGTTCGACTACTTCTCCTTCCCCGGCGGCCAATTTCTCCACGCGGATGACGTCCCCTTGGCTAACCCGATACTGCTTACCGCCGGTTTCCACGATTGCGTACATAGACTTACCTCCTCGTAAAGACTCGCTGAACCCAGGTGGCCCATGCGCTTGAAACCTGGCTCAAGCGGTTTTAAACGATCCAACGAATAATCTATCACAATCCACAACTCATGTCAAGGATACAAAATGGCAGCCCATCAGAGCCCGGTAGCCCAGCATGGCCTGTTCCAGTTCCGTCAAATCAATGAATTCGTCAACGATATGGGCCTGGTGCTCATGGCCGGGGCCGAAGCCGATGGTAGGGATACCTCTTTTTCCCATGCTGGCGCTGCCGTTGGTGCAGAAGCGGTAAGCGGAAACCTGCGGGGACAGCCCGGCTGCCCGTAAAGCGGTTAGACTTTGCCGGACGTAGGGATGTTCCGGCGGCAGCTGCCAGGCAGGGAAGAACCGCTTATTGAGAAATTGATAGCCCGTATAGGTCCGGTGCTCCCCGGCGGCAATCTCAAAAGATACCTGTAGGTTCGGGTTTTCTTCCCTGAGTCCGGTTACCAGTTCCTGCAAGCCTGCCAAAATTCCTTCTTCCGTTTCCCCCACCAGCAGCCGCCGGTCGTAAGTGGCAAGAGCCGCATAGGGTATCACCGATTGACCCGGGTAAGGATGGGAAATCATATCCGTGAGCACCATGATGGCGTCCCCCAAAAGGGGGTCATGGCCCAACTTCGCCCGGCGCAGGGCCCGGATCGCGTCCGCCAGGTGTTCCGCGGCATTCACCGCCAGTGCCGGATTGGAGGAGTGGGCGGACTTGCCGGTGGTCCTGACCAATATCTCCGCCCTGCCCCGCTGGCCTATTTTCAAGTTCAGCTCCGAAGCTTCCCCGATGATGACGAGATCGGGCCGCACCCGGTCCAGCACCAGTTCGAAGCACTGTCCTTCCGCCACCTCTTCCGAGACGGTGCCGCTGATGTAAATATCGCCGAAGGGCCGTTCCGGGCAGTGCGCCAGTTGGGCCCCGGCATAAAGCATCGCCGCCAGGGCTCCTTTCATATCCGCCGCTCCCCGGCCGTACAGTTTCCCGTCCGCCACCTCGCCGCCAAAGGGGTCATAAGTCCAGGCCGATGCATCACCCGCACCCACCGTATCCAGGTGGGCGTCAAACAGGAGCTTCGTGCCGCCCCGGCCCCGGATGACCCCGATCACGTTACCGGCCTCATCAATGACTGCTTCATCATACCCGCTCTCCAGCATGTAATCCCGGACAAACCCGGCCAGCTCTTGTTCCGCACCGGTGACACTTTTGATCCGGATCAACTGCCGGGCTAACTCCACCAGTTCCTGCGTTGCCATCTGTTCGTCCTCCTTATAATCTTCTTGCTTGGACTCCGGCAGCGTCGACGTGGACGATCTCCAAGCTGCAGCCTGCCTCCGGCTCCGCTTCCCCTCTCTCCTCCACCAGGTGCACACCGTACTGCGCCAGAAAAGCAGGGGTCACCCCTTTCCACCTGACCACCTGCCCTGCTTCAAAGGGCAAAAACAGCCGGTCTACCGCTGCCGGGCCCGCCGGTTCCAAGTGGATGTATTCCCGGTGGCAGCCCGGCCGCCCCACCACCAGGATCTCTTTACCCGTTTGGGCTTCCAACTCCGCCAGGGGTTCCTGGAGGAAAAACAGGGCTACCTGAGTATTCAAATGAACGGCAATCAAAGGAGAACTAACGGTACGAGCCAGTTGAAACAGTTTTTCCAAAGCCTGCCCGGCCACCCGCTGGATTTTCAACACTCGACCGTGCCCTTTACAGTAAGGACAGTTACTCAGCCACTGCCCGGCCAGGCTCCGGTTAGTTTTCTTGCGGCTGATTTCCACCAGCCCCAGCTTGGTCAAGCCCAGCACCTGGGTTTTCACCCGGTCCTTTTGGGCTTGCCGTTCCAGTTCCTCTAGCACCTGTTCCCAGTCTTTTTCCCCGGGCATGTCCACGAAATCCACCACGATCATGCCCCCAATGTTTCTCAGCCTTAACTGCCGTCCAATTTCCGCCGCCGCCTCCAGGTTGACTTTCAACGCCGTTTCCGCCAGGTTGGTGGTCCCGGTAAAACGACCGGTATTGACATCGATTACCGTGAGGGCTTCCGCCCCGTCAATGATCAGGTAGCCGCCGCAGTTGAGCCACACCTTGCGGCCCAATGCTTGGGCCAGCTGGGTGTGGACATGGAACAATTCCAGCAAATCCGTCTCCTGCAGTACCACCCGGTCCGCCAGGTGGGGCGCCCAGGTGCTCACGATACCTTTCACTTCTTCTTTCACCTGGGGCGTATTGACCAGGATCCGGTCCACGTCGCTGGCCACCAGGTCCTTCAACAAAGCCGGCAATAAGGGCGCATCCCGGTGTATCACGGCGGGACTCCGGGCCCGGCTCGCTTTCTCCCGGATACTGTGCCACAATTCTTCCAGTTCCCGGTAGTCGGCCAGCAGTTCCGTCCATCCCGCTTCCTGGGCCACCGTGCGCACAATGAGCCCCACGCCGTCCTTCCTAAGCCGGCGCGCCATTTCCTGCAGTTCCGCCCTCACCGCCTCATCCCGGATCCGGCGGGAAATAAACAAGTTGTGCTGGTAAGGCATGAAAACCAGAAACCGTCCCGGCAGGGCGATTTTCGTGGTGATCCTGGGGCCTTTCGCCCCCACGGCATCTTTTACCACTTGGACCAGGATATCCTGCCCCTCTTTCACCAGGTCGGAAATCCCCGGTTTTCTCTTCCCGGGGGTAAACCCTGCTTCCGACCGGGGCAGGTGAACGTCACCGGCGTGCAGCAAAGCGTTCCGCCCCAGACCCAGGTCCACAAAAGCCGCCTGCATGCCGGGCAGCACATTTACCACCCGGCCCAGGTAAATATTCCCTACCAGCTTTTCATGGTACAGCTTTTCCGCATGAAACTCGACCACTTTACCGTCTTCCACCACGGCCAGGCTCTTTTCCTGAAACCCGGACTGGATTAAAATGATACGCTCCATCGGGTCCACTCCCAACGTCTTACAGGATCTCCAGGGGTGTGACCAGGCGCTGCCCCTTCAGGGCAAACAGCCCCTGGCGGTGAATCTTCACGGCTCCGGTAACAGGTACTCCTTCCAGTTCCCGTAAAGCCTGGACTACTTCCTCCGGGCGGACGGCCCCCCGGCTGCCGATTTGCAAATCCATGGTGAAGACTACCGCCCCTTCTCCCGGCGCGGCGGCCAGGCTGAAAATGCCCGGGCGGATTTCTTGCGGCCGTTCTCCTGCTTTGGTCCGGCGGGAGATGACGATACTGGGACGCGCCAGTAACCGGGCCACCGTCTCGGGCCAGGGCAGGTCCGGCCCCATCTCCGGCAAAGGCACCGTGACCCGGTACCTGGCGCGTTCGATCACCGCCATCAGAGCCGGGACCTTGCCTTTTATTTCCCTGGCCTCTTTTACCCGGATGCCCTCAGGTAACGCTTGTCCCAGCTGCATCATTAATCCGGGCAGGGGAACGGGCTCCGCCAGTTCCAAGTCCAAATATTCGGCACTGCTGGTCACACCCACCGGCAGGGGCGGGCCAAAGGCCAGCTTGGGATGGGGGTTGAATCCCTGGGAATAGGCTACCGGCAGCCCGGCCCGGCGCAGGGCCCGGGCAAACAGGCGCAAGTAATCCAGGTGGGAAAGGAACCGCACCTGGCTGCCGACACTATACTCCAGCCGGACCAGCATGGCCCTTCCCTCCCTTCAGCACCAGATCCACCCCGAAGCCGCCGCATACCTCGCAACCGGTACAGCGGCCTTCCCGGCAGTCCCGGGTCAAAACTCCTTGAAAGGCTTTTTCCCGCTCCCGCAGCAGGAACCGCTTGCTGACGCCCATATCCAGGTGTTCCCAGGGCAGCACCGCCTCCAAGGGAATGGGCCGGTTGGCATAAAAAGCAGGATCAATGCCGGTCTCCCGGAAAGCTTGCATCCACCTGGCAAAGGAAAAATGCTCCCGCCAGCTGTCAAATTTACAGCCCAATTCCCAAGCCCGCTCCAAAGCCTCTCCTAAACGCCGGTCGCCTTTGGCGAAGACGGCCTCCAGGAAGCTTAATTCCGCGTCATGATAATTATAGGTAATGCCTTTCTTCAAGATGGATTTTAAGTAATGCTGCCTGGCCTTGACTTCTGCCAAGGGTATTTGGGCTTCCCACTGGAAGGGGGTGTGTGCCTTGGGCACATAGGTAGAAACACTGACCGTGACCCGGACTTTTTTCGTCCTGCCCTGCTCCTTGCTGATCCGCCGTCCCGCCTCCATCACTTTCTCCGCCAGGTCCCGAATGCCGTCCAGGTCTTCCCTGGTCTCGGTGGGCAGCCCCAGCATAAAGTAGAGCTTAATCCCGGTCCACCCCGCTTCAAAAGCGGCGGTCACCGCCTCCATCAAGTCCCTTTCCCTCACCCCTTTATTGATCACATCCCTCAGCCGCTGGGTGCCTGCTTCCGGGGCAAAGGTAAGGCCTGACTTGCGGCCCCGCTGGAGCTCCTTGGCCAGGTGCACCGAAAAAGCATCCGCCCTGAGGGACGGCAGCGAAACGCTGGTGCCTGTTCCCTGGTACTTGTCCATCAACAGCTTGATTAACGGTTCCAGGCAGGTATAATCCGCCGTGCTGAGGGAAGTCAGGGAAATCTCCTCGTGGCCGGTGGCCTTAAGGAGCTCCTCCGCCTGCCGGGCCAAGAGTTCCGGATCCCGTTCCCGCACGGGGCGGTAAAGAATCCCTGCCTGGCAGAAACGGCATCCCCTGGTGCAGCCCCGCAGCACCTCCAACATGGCCCGGTCATGCACCGTCTCCAGGTAAGGAACGATGGGATGGGTGGGAAAATAAGCCCGGTCCAGGTCCGACACCACCTGCCGGGCCACGCGCGGGGGCACACCCGCCCGGTTGCGGCGGATTTCCACGATAGACCCGTCCTCCCCGTACCGGATATCATAAAAGCGCGGCACATAGACGCCGGGGAGGCGGGCCGCTTCCAGCAGGAACTGCTCCTTGTCCGGGATGCCGCCGTGCTTGTCCTTCCAACTCTTCAGCAAATCCAGGAACTGCGGCAAAAGTATTTCCCCGTCCCCTAAAAGAAAGGCATCAAAAAAAGGAACCAAGGGTTCTGGATTGGAGGCGCAAGGCCCCCCGCCGATCACCAGGGGATACTGCTCGCCCCTGTATTCCGCTCGCACAGGTATCCCGGCTAGGTCCAACATGTTGAGGATATTGGTGAAACTCATTTCATATTGTAAAGTAAAGCCGATGACGTCAAATTCCTTAAGGGGTCGATAGGATTCCAGGGAAAACAAGGGTACCCGGTGGGCCCGCATGAGCTCTTCCATATCCCGACCGGGGGCAAAAACCCGCTCCAAGAGGAAATCGTCCCCCCCGTTGACCAAACCGTAGATGATCTGCAGCCCTAAATGGGACATCCCTATTTCATACACATCAGGGAAGGCAAAAGCCATTTTCACCGGCACCCTGTCCCAGTCTTTATGTACCGCATTCCATTCCGTTCCCAAGTACCGGGCCGGTTTGAGTACCTGGGGAAGCAACCGGTCTTCTATCAATTGCCGCATATAACTCCTCCTGCCGCTTGATCCTCACTCAAATCTAGTCTATCCAATTTTAGCACAAACTTCTACATGGGATACCCCAAATCCTTTGCCGGGCAGTTTTAGGAGACCAGCTTGCCAAGGGGAAGGTACTTGCCATGCTCCAATAAGGCCTGTACGATTTGATGCTCCGACAGGGTATGCCATTCCCGGCCGCCTTTTCCCATTACCAAGACCAGGTGATAATAGCCGGGGGTCAGCTTTTCCGCCACCTCCCCCAGAGTGATCCCTTCAGTGGTCACATACTGCTTGACGGGCAGGACCCCCTGCCTTTTTAACTCCTCCCCTTTGTGGATGAGATACCGGATGAAGATATAAATGAAACGGCTCTCTTCCTTCAAGACGGCACCGTACAGGAACGCCGCCATAAAAAGGGTATGGAGGTTACTGGTCCCTAAGAAAATTCCTAGTAACCCCCATATGCCGACGGCCGCCGACAGCCCCTTGCTCAGCTTCAGTACCCCGTCGGTGGCCCGGTAAAAGCCCATGGACTTGGCCAGCCAAGCCCGGCATGCCCGTCCCCCGTCCAGGGGCAGGGCGGGCAGGAGGTTAAAAACCCCCAGCATCAGGTTGGCTTGCAGGAACAGCTCCCCCAGGGGCCAGGCGGCCAGCCAGGGCCAAAAGAGCCTGCCCAGACCATAGAGCAGCAGATTGCAGGCAGGCCCGGCAAGGCTGACCAGGATTTCCGCCTTGGGGGAATGCTCCAGCATACCGTCGATGCGGGCCACTCCCCCAAAAGGAAAAATCTCCACCTCCCCGGGTTTGAGACCGAAACGCCGGGCCGCCAGCAAATGCACCAGTTCATGGATGGTCACCAGGGCAAAAAGAAGCAGGGTCTCCTTTAAGACCCCTAACAAAGCATAACCCAGCATGAGGAGAATAAAAAAGTCATTAATGATGAACTTGATGCCGAACAGCCTGCCGAACCGCATCCAACACCTACTCCTAGATACTGGTCTTCACCGGAGCCATGCGCGACAATGGATCAACGGGTTCTCCTTTTTCCCGCACCTCAAAATGAATTGTTTTCACATGGCTCGGGGCCCGGCCGCCGGCTTTGCCGATGATGGCCCCCTGCTCCACCACCTGGCCTTCGTCCACCAGCACTTCCCCCAGGTTCCCGTAGAGGCTGGTTAAACCTCGTCCATGGTCTAATTCCACCACGCGCCCCAGGTAAGGGTCCTGGTCCACCCGGACGACTACCCCGGATAACGTAGCCCGCACCGGCGCCCCCGGTTCCGCTAGAATGTCGATGCCGCTGTGAAACACCGGCGAATTATCAATGGGAGATCTTTGCCGGCCAAAACCCCTGGCCACTTTGCCCGACACGGGAATAGCCAGCAGTTCCTCGGTACCGGCTCCCACTTCCAGGTAGTTCTTGTACAGCACCTGATTGTCGAAGGGATCCAGCCACACACCGTAACGGGCCATGGCTTCCAGTACCGGCGACATATCGCTCTCCCGCGCCGCCAGGACATAGCGAATATTCTCCTGCACGACCAGGGCTTGCGGGCTTTCCAGTTGAAAAATGAACAGCAAGCAGAAAAACAGCATGACCACGACGCCGCTTTGCCAAACCCATCGCTTGCTTAGGAAGCGGGGCAGCCGGTGACCCGTCTCGAAAAAGCTGTCAATACTGCGGTGGCGGTAATCCTCGGAATTCCAAATGTCTTCTAAATCCCGCCAGGTATCTTTCACCTTGGACCCCCCTAGGACAGGCAATTCTTCTACTGTAATATATTCGGTCCTTACCAAAATATGCAAACATTCCTGTCCCGGCCGGGGTCAACCGGTGTTTAGAAGAGAATCTTTTGCCGCCGCATCCCCACGTTTAAGGCCAACCCCAGGGCGGTGAGATTGACCAGCATGCTGCTGCCCCCGTAACTGAAGAGAGGCAGGGGGATCCCGGTAATCGGCATGATGCCGATGGTCATGCCGACGTTGATCAACAGGTGAAACAGGATCATGGAAACTACGCCGACGACGATCAAACAGCCGAACATATCCTTGGCATGAAAGGCAATCAGCAGTAAACGGTAAATGAGCAAGAGATAAAGGAGCAAGAAAAGGGCCGCCCCGACAAAACCGAATTCCTCACCGAGAACGGAAAAAATGAAATCAGTGTGGTGCTCGGGCAAAAAGTTCCCCTGCACCTGGGACCCCTTACCCCAGCCTTTGCCCCACAGGCCCCCGGAGCCGACGGCCACGATGGATTGGATGACATTGTACCCGAATCCCAATCCTCCTTTGCCGTCGTTGTACGGGTCAATGAAGGCCAGCAAGCGCTGGATTTGGTGGGTCTTAAGAGGCAGCCACTCGAAAACGTTCAGGTGAAACCATACTCCCACGATGACAAAAATTAAGCCGCCAAATCCCAGGGCCAGCAGGATCCGCAGGTTCGCCCCGGCCACAAACATCATGCCGAAATAGATTCCGATAAACACCATCGCCGTACCCATATCCGGCTGCAGCATGATGAGGGCCATGGGGGCGGCCACATAAACAAAGGTAGGCAAAAAATCCCGGAAAGTTTTAAGCTCATTTTGCCGGTCCGCCAAGAACTGGGCAAAAGTCATGATAAACAAGAGTTTTGCCACTTCGGCCGGCTGCAGGTGCATAAACCCCAGGTCAATCCAGCTCTGGGCTCCTTTGCTGGTATGGCCGATGCCCGGTACCAGCACGATGACCAGCAGAAACACCATGAGCCCATAGATCTGTTTTTGCCTCGGGGCGAACTGGACATAATTGACGCCCAGAATCGCAAACATGCCTACTAAGCCAAGGGCAATATTCATCAAATGCCGCTGGGCATAATAATACGGTTTCGACGGTATCACCGATTGGGAGGCACTGGATACCACTACGGCGCTGAAAGCCAAAATGGCCAGGATGACCGCAATCAGGAGGAAATCCAAGTTTTTCAGCAGTTTTTTTTCGATATACACGGTTTCACCTCCCCAGTGACCATTATAAAGAAAAAAACCCCTTATCAAAAGGGGCAAAAATTATACCGTCTCTTGCTCCTTGACATTTCTTTTCAGCCTCAAAATAGGGATATTGCACACAAGTGCCACTGCATTGTCATCGCTATTAAAACTCACTTCCAAACCGGTTTGATCGATTTCCATATACTCGGAAATGACCCGGATCAAATCCTCTTTCAGGGCTTGCAAAGTAGCCGGTGACATGCTCGCCCGGTCCTGTACCAAAACCAGCCGCAGCCGTTCTTTGGCGGTATTCTTGCTGGCTGTGGACTGATCTCTTTTCAGACCCAAAGCTCGCAGGATGAATTCTAACACGTCCGCTCCCCCTTCGTGTTGACTTTAGCCCGCACCAAACAACCGGCGCAGCCGCTTGAAAAATCCTTCCGCTTCCAGATTCATCAGGGGGACATGCTCACCGGTAATACGCCTGGCAATATTACGATAAGCTTCCCCGGCCTTTGACCTTTGGTCCAGCACCGCTGGTTCTCCCTTGTTGGTGGAAATGACAATGGTTTCATCCTCGGGTACTACGCCGATGAGGTCTATGGCTAGAATTTCAATCATATCATCGATGTCCATCATGTCGCCCTTCTTCACCATGTTGGGGCGAATCCGGTTGATAATCAGCTTCGGATCGTTCAATCCGGCCGCCTCCAACAAACCAACAATCCGGTCCGCATCCCGCACGGCCGCCACTTCCGGCGTAGTCACCACCAAAGCTTTTTCGGCACCGGCGATGGCATTCTTAAAACCCTGCTCAATCCCGGCGGGACAGTCAACAATGACATAATCGAACTCTTCTTTCAACTGGCCCGTTAACTCCTGCATTTGCTGCTCCGATACCGCCGTCTTGTCCTTCGTCTGGGCCGCCGGGAGAAGAAAAAGATCCTCAAACCGCTTGTCCTTAATCAACGCCTGCTTGAGGCGGCAGTTGCCGGAAACCACATCCACGATATCGTAAACAATCCTGTTCTCCAACCCCATCACAACGTCCAGGTTGCGCAGGCCGATGTCCGTATCCACCAATACCACTCTCTTGCCCATAACCGCCAGCCCTGTTCCGATGTTGGCTGTGGTAGTAGTCTTACCAACTCCACCTTTACCAGAGGTGACTACAATTACTTCCCCCATGACTTTTCCTCCTCTTCCTAAGTGAAAACTATCCTATTGGTTGAAGAATTTGTTACTACCGGGAGGGTAACTTTCGATCACTAAGGTGCCCCCCGCGATGCGGGCAATCTCAGGCTGTTGCGGTTCAGGGTATTTCCCATCAGGCGCCCGGGTAAAATGATTGGCAATCCTAAGTTGAGAAGGATTAAGCCGGAAAGCGGCAACCATAGCCCGTTCATTTCCGGTGGCACCGGCATGCGCCACTCCTCTTAAGTTGCCCATTACAATAATATTGCCCCCAGCAATGACTTCGGCCCCAGGGTTCACATCTCCCATGATCACGACATTACCGGGATAGCGGATGCTCTGGCCGGACCGCAGGGTGCGCTGCAAAAGTATCGTATTCTCCGCGTCAATTTCCGGCCATTCTTGAGCTAACCCACTTTTATCCTCTCCTTGGGATGGAGTTGTTTCATGAGCTCGTCCTTCGCCTACCCTTGAGGTAAACTTCATAGCATCTCCTCCTGAAAACCTTGAGAAACCATTGCCCGGATTAAACCCTGAAGGTCTTGGGAGCTTGTCCTCCATGCCACCGCAATTGCTAAAAATTAACTTCTACAGAACACTCCCAAATCCTTCCCCTTCTCCAAAAAAACGAGCCGGTTTTTTCCTTGTTTTTCCATCATTTTCAGACACCAGTTTCCCTTTTCCTCTGAGCCGCCGTTTACTCGGCAGGAATCTCGACATAGAACTCCGGCGGGAGCGTGAATTCTTCTTCTTTCTCATTGAGACCGAAATACTCTTCAAAAACAGCTTTCGCCACATAACCGGCTGAACCGCTGCCGGACATGCCGTATTCTACAATACCGGCAAAAGCCAGCTGCGGGTCGTCGACCGGGGCAAAAGCAATAAACACGCCGTGAAAATCATTTTTGCCGTCGCCCGCCAACCCGGTCTCCGCCGTGCCGGTCTTGGCTCCCACCTTGATGTATTCCGGAAAATGGCGGAAAAGGGAGTAAGCCGTTCCCCCCGGCGCCGTGGTGTTCAGCATGGCCCTGGCTGTTCTGGCCAGGGTTTCCTTGTTCATAGGCACCTCCATTATTAATTCAGGCTCAAATTGCTTGACCAGGTTGCCCTCCGCATCATAAATGGAATCCACCAGGTAGGGTTTGTACCGGTAGCCCCCGTTAACCAAAGTGGCCACGTAATTGGCCAGCTGCAGCATGGTGTAGCTGTTGGATCCCTGCCCGATGGAAGTATTATAGGTATCAAAAGGCTGCCAGGTGGTTTCGAAATTCAAATCGATCCGGTACCGGGCTTCCAAGCTCCGCTCTTCCTGCTGCTGCTTGGCCCGGAGGGCCGCCTTTTCCTCTTCGGTGACCGCTTGCTGCAGCAGGTCCTCATACTTCTTGGCCAGGTTCTCCCGCAGCCTGTCATACTTGCGGTTGATGAGCACCGTGTTGAGCTCTTTCTTCCATTCCGGTGTCGGCAAGACCCCTTTTGCTTCGCCGGGCAAGTCCGTCAACCCTGTCGGTGAACCCAGACCTAAAGCCTGGCCCACCCGGACAATATGGTCGATACCCGCCAGTTCGGCGGCATACTGGAAAAAGGTGTTGCAGGAGACGGCCATGGCCCGGTCAAAGTCCACCCGTCCATGGGCCTGCCAGCATTTGATATATGGCGGTTTCCAGTATCTCCCGGCACAGTTAACCGACAAATTTCCGCCGGTTAACTTCCCGGACTCCAGCAGAGCCAAGGCAGTAACTGGCTTAAACGTGGACCCGGGGGGATACACCGCTTGAATGGCCCGGTTGAACGCCGGCTTTAGATCCTGGTCGTTGTAATAATCCCTTTTTTGCCCGTAACTGCCGTCCACAAAGTCATTGGGATTCATGGTGGGATAGGAAGCCATGGCCAGGATGGCACCGGTCTTGACATCAATCACCACGCCGGCTCCGGCCCTGGATTTGGGATTTTTGTTTGCTTGAATTTGCAGGATCACTTCTTCCAAGCTCTCTTCCAGCACTTTCTGCAAATCATAATCAATGGTCAGTTTAAGGGTATGGCCTTGCGTGGGCTCCAGGGTCACCGGGAATTCCCGCACTATCCGGTGCCTGGCATCTACTTCCACCGGCTGGGCTCCTTTTTGTCCCCGCAGCCCGCCAATAATCTGCCGGTCATCCTCCCAGATTTCATAGGTCCGCTCCAAACCGGTCTTGCCGATCCGGTCGTTCAAGCTGTAATCATAGTCCTGGTACAGTTCCAATTCCTTTTCGCTGATGGCACCTTCGTACCCGATAATATGGCCCGCCAGGGTTCCTTCCGGGTAATACCGCATGGGTTCCGCCCTGATCACCAGCCCCGGCAGTTCGCTGCGCCTTTCTTCCAACTTGGTAATCAAAGTAACCGCTTCTTCACCCCAGGGCAGCCGGTAGATTTCCAGGGATTCGAAACGCCTGGCGTGATTGTTCAACTTTTGGATGATACTGTCGGCAGTTATTTCCGGGTCGTCCAGGAGTTCCGCCAGCCTTTCCGCCACCTGCCTCTCCAGTGCCGCATCGTTGAGATGGGACACGGAGATGGTATAGACCGGCTTACTGGTGGCCAGCACTTTGCCGTCGGCGGTCATGATCTCACCCCGGCTGGCAGGAATGGACAGCATCCGGATCCGGTTGCCGTCGGATTTTAATTGATAGGCCTCGGCATTGATGACCTGGAGCATAAACAACCTGGCCAGCAGGACCAGGAAAATGAGCACGGTTACACCAAAATACACTTTTAACTTCAGGTGCAGTTCCTTGTTCTCTTCCATGGTCACCCTCCCCTCGGCAAGATCACCGGCGTTCCGGGCGAAGCAGCCCTTCCGTCAGAGAACGGTACAAGGGCCGGTAAAGTAAAATCCCCAGCAATGTGTTATAAGCACATAAAGGCAGTACCATGTGGCTGAAAGGTGCCCAGGCGCCTCCCCCTGCCACCAGGGAAAACAACATGAAGTAGATAAGCAAGAAACCCAGGGTGCCGGTAAACACAGCGAAAACCGGTACCAGGATATTGTCTTTAAAAAACCTTTTCTCGCCCCAGCCGATGGCATAACCCACCAGCATCTTGCAGGCCGCATTTAACCCCACATAATTGCCCAGCAGCAGGTCCTCCACCAGGCCGTAAACAAACCCCAGCTTCGCTCCCGCTGCGCTGCCCCGGAATAAGGAATAGATGATGACCAGCACCAGGAGCAAATCCGGTTTGACACCGGCCAGGGTTAAGTGGTTAAACAAGGTTGCCTCTAAGGTCAAAGAGAGGAATAAAGCGGCACCTAAAATAAAATAGTGCATTTATTCCCCTCCCTTCTCGCTGAGAATGACAAACACTTCCTCGATCCGGTCAAAGTCCACAAAAGGCATGATCAGCGCTTTTTTCATCAACCCGTTGGGTTCGTCCACCACTTCCACCACGTAGCCAATCCGTAGCCCTTTAGGAAAAATGCCTCCCAACCCGGAGGTGATCACCGTCTGGTTCTCCTTCACCGGGCTGTCATGAGGAAGCTGGATCATCTGTAACGGTATGTCCTTATCCCCGGTACTTTCCACGATGCCGGGAAAACGAGTGCTTTGGATCATGCCGCCCAGGGCACCCTCGTGATCCAGGATTAACACCACTTCCGCCGAACGTTCTCCCACCGTACCGAGCCTGCCGACCACTCCCTTGGGAGTAATGACCGCCATGCCTTCCCTTAACCCATGGTTTCGCCCCCGGTCAATGGTCAGGGTCTGGCGCCAGTTGGAAGGGTTGCGGGCCACCACCCTGGCGGCCAGCATGTCGAAATGGTCGGCCAGGTTCTCCCCGAAATTCAGCATAGCCCGCAGCCGGATATTCTCTAAACGGTACTCCTCCGTTAGCTGCACCCGTCTTTCCAATTCCGCCAGCTGCTGTCTCAGCGCTTCATTCTCCAATTGGAGTTGGTGATAATGAGCCACCCTATCTACCACACTTCTGCAGGATTGAATTACCGTGGTCACACCACTTTCCAAAGGGGCAAGCAAATCCTGCCAAAAAGCCTCCAGCCGGGTCAATAGAGGGCGTTCCATTCTGGTAAAAAAAGCCAGTACAACACACAATAGTAAAACAGCCAAAAGGATCCAAACCCTTTGGTTCACCCTCCGGCGTCGCACCGTATTTCACGCCCCTTTTACACCATCTTTCTCGGTGGCACTAACACCCTCTTTAACATATTAATATTCTCTAAAACTTTGCCCGTACCTTTTGCCACTGCGGTCAAAGGCTCTTCTGCCATCTGCACCGGCATGCCGGTCTCTTCCCGCACCAGCTCGTCCAATCCCCACAGCAGGGAGCCGCCTCCCGCCATCACAATGCCCCGGTCCATGATGTCAGCGGCTAATTCAGGCGGGGTTTTTTCCAAGCACACTTTGATCCCTTCGATGATATGGCTCACCGGCTCCTGCAGGGCGCCCTGAATCTCCGGAGCCGACACTTCAATGGTTTTCGGCAAGCCGGTTACCATATCCCGGCCGCGCACCTGGTAGGTGCGGGAACGTCTCTCCCCGGCCTCCGGCCCGCGGCCGAAATAAGCGGCCCCGATGGCCACTTTGATTTCTTCCGCCGTTCTTTCCCCAATCATTAAATTGTAAGCTTTCTTGATGTGGCTTGCGATGGCTTCATCCATCTCGTCACCGCCGATCCGGATGGAGCGGCTGGAGACGATGCCGCCCAAAGAGATGATGGCCACTTCCGTGGTACCGCCACCGATATCCACGATCATATTGCCGGTGGGTTCATGCACCGGCATCCCCGCACCGATGGCCGCCGCCATGGGCTCTTCGATGAGAAAAGCCTCCTTGGCTCCGGCTTGCAGGGCCGCTTCCTTTACGGCCCGCTCTTCGACGGCGGTAACCCCTGAGGGAACCCCGATCACCACCCGGGGACGAATGAGAAAACCTTTCTTGATGACTTTATGAATAAAGTAATGGAGCATGCTCTGGGTGATGTCGAAATCAGCAATGACTCCATCCTTAATGGGCCTGATGGCGACAACATTACCCGGGGTACGGCCGATCATTTTCTTGGCCTCTTCCCCCACGGCTAAGACTTTACCTGTTTCCCGCGCAATGGCCACCACGGAGGGTTCTTGGACCACCACCCCGCTGCCTCTCATATATACAATCGTGTTGGCTGTACCCAAATCTATGCCGAGATCCCTGGTGAATAACATGAGATATCTCCTTCCATGTCAAAGAAACTCCAGAAAGTATGGCTAGTTACAAACATCATTGTATAGGTTTGACTCTAAGTATTCAAGAAAAGTTTCCGGGCTGGTACATGGTATAACATGGAAAGGAGAATACCACGAGAAGGCAGCCGGTGTGAGTCGAGGGTCCATTTGGAGTAGCAAGCAAAAGAGCAAAGGAGCCTATCACGGCAAAAAGCCACCGGCAGCCGGGCGCCGGGTTGCGTTTCCATTGTGCTTAAGTCTAGACCCGAAAAGATGACCCGGACCCCCGGCGACCGGCGGCTGGATTCTTACGACCGTTATTGAGCCCTTCCCCGAACGGGGCTTCCTCCGGACTCCGGTTAACACCGGCTGCCCCGGTGCCTGCGGGCTGAGCCGCTCACAGTCTGCCTTCTTTTTTGAAACTATAATACCGGCCGTCACCGATGATCACATGGTCCAGCACTTCAATGCCCAGGATCCGGCCCGCCTCCACCAACCGGCCGGTGATGGACAGGTCTTCCGGGCTGGGGTTGGGATCACCGCTGGGATGGTTGTGGGCCAGGATCACTGCGGCGGCACTCCTTTTGATAGCATTCTTGAAAAGCTCCCGCGGGTGGACGACGGTGGAATTGAGACTCCCTATGGAGACGGTTTCCGTGGCCAGCACTTGATGCTTGGTATCCAAAAGGAGCACGATGAAATGCTCCCGGTCCAGGTAGCGCATTTTTTCCATTAAGAGCGCCACCACATCTTGGGGCGTTTTGATGGCCGGCCGCACTTCCCCGCCTTCCAGTGCCAGCCGCCGACCCAGTTCAACGGCCGCTTTGATCTGGCTGGCTTTCGCCAAGCCAACCCAGGGAATCTGCAGCAAATCATGCAGACTGGCTTCCGCCAGGAAGCGCAGGCCTTTCGGCTGGGCCAGGATCCGGTGGGCCAGTTCCAGGGCACTTTCATACTTGCTGCCGGTGCCCAGGAGGATGGCCAGCAATTCCCCGTCCGTCAACGCCTCCGGTCCCATTTTCTCCATTTTTTCCCTTGGACGCATATCCGGAGGTAAATCCTTAATGGTCCAACGGTAGTCCAACCTGGTCCCTCCCCGTCACAAAGCTGTTAAGAGAGCTTGACTCCTTTAGCTCTTAACATCAAGTAGAGCCTGGTCAGGGGCAGCCCCACAACATTGAAATAGCAGCCGTCAATGCGTTCAACCAAAATGGAGCCCTTGCCCTGGATGCCGTAGGCACCGGCCTTGTCCAACGGCTCCCCGGTGGCCACATACCAGTCAATCTCCTCTTCCTCCAGCCGGCGGAACCAAACGGCAGTGGTTTCATGACAGAGATCGATGGCTCCGTTAATTGTGTCCACCAGCGCCAAGCCGGTTATTACTTCATGCCGCCGTTCACTCAAGCGGCGGAGCATATCCTTGGCCTCCTGCGGGGAACTTGGTTTCCCCAGGACTGCCCCGTCCAGGACCACGATGGTATCAGCTCCTATCACCAGCGCATCTTTGACTTCCCCGGCCACATCTTGCGCTTTGAGCAGGGCCAGCTGCCTGGCCACTTCTTCCGGCGGTAAAGCCTGATCTACTTTCTCTTCTGCTTGGCTGGCTTGTACGGCAAAAGGTATACCCAGCGTTTCCAATAGCATTTTCCTTCTTGGGGAAGCAGAAGCCAGTATGAGCCGCAATCCCTTTCCTCCTCCATAAAAAAATAACACCTTGCAACCAAGGCGTTTTATAATTCAATCCCTCGCCGGTAGCCGAGGTTGAAAGTCAAGATCTCCATGTTCACGGACAGATCGACGTTGCGCAGTTCCACATCGGGAGGCACATTCAGCACCACCGGGGCAAAGTTCAACAGCGCCTTGACGCCTGCATCAATGAGCATCTCCGCCACTTCCTGCGCAGCTGATGCCGGCACCGTGATCACACCGATCTTGGCTTTCTCCGCTTGCGCTACTTCCTTGAGCTTGTTCAGGGGGAAGACTTCCACCCCATTGAGTTTGTACCCGATTTTGTTCGGGTCGTTATCAAAGATACCGACGACGTAAAAACCTCTCTCTCTAAAGCCGCCGTACATGGACAAAGCGGTCCCTAAGTTACCTGCCCCCACAATCACAACCGGCCACTTTTGCGTTAGGCCGAGAATCTTCATAATGTGATGATGCAAATCTTTCACATTGTAACCTACACCACGGGTACCGAACTCACCGAAATACGCCAAATCCTTGCGCACTTGTGCCGAGCTCACACCGACCCCTTCCGCAATCTCATTGGAAGAGATGGTGACAATACCCCGCCGGTCACAGGAAGCCAAGTACCTGGAATAGACCGACAGCCGGATAATTGTGGCTTCTGGGATCTTTAAAGTCTTCAACACCATTCCTCCCCAAGGTAAGTTAAATTCATCACGTAACATAACAACTATTGTATATTATAAACGATTAACGGGTAAAAACAAAGAGGCAATTAGCATTTTTTGTTAGGTGTTAACAAAAAAGATAATAATTATTCATTAAGATAGGCCCAGCAAATGCCCCCTGGCGTCCGCCACCATGTATAGAGAACCGGTAATGCAAACCAGGTCCTGGGGTCCCGCCAGGGCTAAAGCCGCATCCACCGCTTCCTTAGTGTCCGGCCGCACTATCACCTGCTTCACCAGGCGGGCGCCCAGGGCCGCTACTTCCTCCCAGTTCCCGGCCCTGGGGTTGTTGGGCTTGGTCACCACCAGCACCGCTGCCAGGGGGGCCAGCAGCTCCAGTACTTTCTCCCTTTCCTTATCACCCAGTATACCCAGGACTAAGACCAGCTTATCATAGGCAAATAACTGTTCCAAAGCCCGGCGCAAGGTACGGGCCCCGTCCACGTTGTGAGCCCCGTCGATTAAGACCGTTGGGTTGCGCCGCACCACCTCCAGCCGCGCCGGCCACCGGGCTTCCTTCAGGCCCCGGTAGACGGCCTCCCAGGGAATCTCATAACCATACGCCGCTAAACTGTGCACCGCCGCCACCGCCAGGGCGCCGTTGATGGCCTGGTGCTCCCCTAAGAGGGACACCTGCAGGTGATCGTATGCCACACCGGGCCCTTTAAGATTAAAGGTGACCCCATCCATGGTACTGGATACCACTTCCACCCGGTAGTCCCGGCCCAGCCGCCGGAGGTGAGCCTGCTTTTCCCGGGCGATTTCCTCTAGAATCCTGATCACTTCCGGCCGGTCCGCACCGGTGACCACTTGGCAGTGAGGCTTAATGATGCCTCCTTTGACCCGGGTAATCTCCTCGATGGTATTGCCCAGGTAATCCATGTGGTCCATCCCCACATTGGTGATCACGGCTACCAGGGGATTGACCACATTGGTGGAGTCGATGGCTCCCCCCAGGCCCACTTCCAGCACGGCAAAGTCCACCTTTTCCCTGGCAAAATATAATAGGGCCAGGGCCGTGTTCACCTCAAACTCCGTCGGGTGTTCACATCCTTCTTGCACCATCTGCTCCAACAGGGGCCGGATTTCCGTCAGCAGAGCTGCCACCTTTTCTTCAGGAATTTCTTCCCCGTTGATGGTCATGCGTTCCGTGTAGCGGTGCAGGTGCGGGGAGGTAAAGAGGCCCACCTTGTATCCCGCCTCCTTTAAAATGGAAGTCACCATGGCCGAGGTGGAGCCCTTCCCGTTAGTGCCCCCGATATGAATAACCTTCAGTCCTGCCTGGGGATTACCCAACAGGTGCAGCAGTCGGGTAATCCTCTCCAGGCCCAGGTTATAACCAAATTTCGTCAAGTCCCGCAAAAATGCTAGTGCTTCTGCATAGGTCATCATCAGCGGTTACTCCCTGCTTGATAGTTTACTTGGTCGTGCCGGCAAAAAGGGCCAATCGTTCTTTTAACGCCGTCTCTTTCGCCAGCAATTCCTCCAGTTTGGCTTTTTCCTTGGCCACCACTTCCGCCGGTGCCTTCGCCAGGAAATTGGGGTTCTGGCACTTGGCTTCAATTCTCTGCCGTTCTTTTTCCAATCCCTGCAGCTCTTTGGCCAACCGGTTTTTCTCCGCCTCCACATCGATCAGGCCGGCAAAGGGCAGGAACACTTCCACGCCCCCTTCCGCAACTCCTGCTAAAGCTTGGGCCGGCTTTTCCGCCAGCTCTATCTCAAGGGTCACGGGTTCCGCAGCGGCCAGCAGGTTAATATAGGACAACCCCGTGTCCAGCAGCTGATAGTTCTCCCGGCTGTTGGCTTCAATGATCACTTCCGCTTTTTTCCCCGGGGCAACGTTTAACTCCGCCCGCAAATTGCGAATGGTCCTGATGACGTCCATCATGAGGGACATTTGTTTTTCGGCGGCGGGGTTATGCAGTTCTTCTTTAAACTCCGGCCACTTCTCCAGCATCAAGCTGCCTTCCCGGTGGGGCAGGTGCTGCCAAATCTCCTCGCTGATGAACGGCATGAAAGGATGAAGCAGCCTGAGAATCTCGCTTAAGGTATACCACAGCACTTGTTGAGCCGTGGCCCTGCTTTCCGGGGTGACCTTGCCGTAGAGCCTGGGTTTCACCAGTTCAATATACCAGTCGCAGAATTCACTCCAGATGAAATCGTAAAGTTCCCGGGCCGCTTCGCCCAGCTCATATCGTTCTAAATTCTGGGTCACCAGGCTCACAGTCTGATTCAAGCGGCTTAAGATCCAGCGATCCGACAGCTCCAGGTTGTCCCGGGGTGCCTTGGGATCCATATCCTCTAAATGCATGAGGGCGAACCGGGAGGCGTTCCAGATCTTGTTGCAGAAATTCCTAGCCCCTTCCAGCCTTTCGAACTGGAACCGCAGGTCGTTGCCCGGGGTATTGCCGGTAATAAGCATGAACCGCAGGGTATCAGCCCCGTACTGCTCAATCACTTCCACCGGATCAATACCGTTACCGAGGGATTTACTCATCTTGCGCCCCTGGGCATCCAGTACCAGCCCGTGGATGAAGACGTCCCTAAAGGGCACATCCTGCATGAATTCCAAGCCCATGAAGATCATCCTGGCCACCCAGAAGAAGATGATGTCACGGCCGGTGACCAAGACGCTGGTGGGATAGAATTTCTTGAGGTCTTCCGTTTCTTCCGGCCAGCCCATAGTGGAAAAAGGCCAGAGGGCGGAGCTGAACCAGGTGTCCAGCACATCGGGATCTTGCTCCAGGTTCTTGGAGCCGCACTGCGGGCAAACCGCCGGCTCATCCAGGGCACAGATTTCCGCCTCGCAATCCCGGCAGTACCAGACGGGAATCCGGTGGCCCCACCACAGCTGCCTGGAAATACACCAATCCCTGATATTTTCCAGCCAGTTCAGGTAGATCTTGGTGAACCGCTCCGGCACAAACCGGATGCGGCCTTCTTCCACCGCCCGCATGGCCGGTTCCGCCAGGGGCTTCATTTTCACAAACCATTGCTTGGAAACCATCGGCTCAATGACCGTATCACACCGGTAGCACTGGCCTACCGCGTGCTGGTGTTCCTCGACTTTCAGGAGTAAATCTTGGGCCTTTAAATCATCGACGATTTTCTTACGGCACTCATAACGGTCTAAACCCTCGTAAGGCCCGGCGTTCTCATTCATGCGGCCCTGTTTATCCATGACCGCCAGCCCCGGCAAGTTGTGCCGCAGGGCCACTTCAAAGTCATTGGGATCATGGGAAGGAGTGATTTTCACCACGCCGGTACCGAATTCCGGGTCCACATACTCATCGGCAATCACCGGGATTTCCCGGTTGACCAGGGGCAGGATCACCTTCTTGCCGATTAACGACCGGTAGCGTTCATCTTCCGGGTGCACGGCCACCGCCATATCTCCCAGCATGGTTTCAGGCCTGGTGGTAGCCACTACCACAAACCCTTCTCCCTCAGCAAAAGGATATTTGATATGCCACAAATGCCCCTGGGAGTCGTGGTGTTCCACTTCAATATCGGAAATCGTGGTCTGGCATTTCGGGCACCAGTTGATGATGTAATCGCCCCGGTAGATCAGGCCTTTATCATACAGCTTCTTGAAGACTTCCCGCACGGCCCTGGAGCAGCCCTCGTCCAGGGTGAACCTTTCCCGCTGCCAGTCGCAGGAAGCCCCTAAGGTCCTGAGCTGCTGGGTAATCCGGTTGCCGTAAGTATGTTTCCAATCCCACACTCGTGCCAGGAATTCTTCCCGGCCCAAATCATACTTGGACAGCCCTTCCTTAGCAATTTCTTCCTCTACCCGGGCCTGGGTCGCAATCCCGGCATGGTCCGTGCCGGGCAGCCACAGAGTATTATAACCCTGCATCCGCCGCCAGCGGGTCAAAATGTCCTGGAGAGTATTGTCCAGGGCATGGCCCATGTGCAGGGAACCGGTGACGTTGGGCGGGGGCATCACGATGGAAAAAGCTTCTCTATCCGGGTCCACGTCCTGGTGAAAATAGCCGTTTTCTTCCCAGTAACGATACCACTTGGCTTCTACTTCTTTGGGACTATAAGTCTTAGCAAGTTGTTCATGTGCAGCCATGACCGCAAACCTCCTAAAATTTCTTCATGCCAACATCAAGAAAGCTCTTCCCATCCATAAGGACGAGAAGAGCTTCGCGGTACCACCTTACTTCCCTCCTGCCTGCCGGCAAAAGGGCACTCATGGGCTGTAACGGGCTGACCCGACCCCGCCTACTTCCTTCAGCAGGGTGACTCCCAGGGCGACTTCACCCCAGTCTCCCAAGAAACCTTCCAGCCGTGGGTTTCCTCTCTGGATGGGCCCTGTTGGGCTACTACTCCCTGTCATCGTCGCTAAAATGTAGAGTTCTATCTTTTCATGTCCTTTATCATACCCGTTGGTGCAAACCTTGTCAAGTATTCCCTGCCGGAAAGGCCCGGCTGTCGTGGCGGCAAAAAACTTGCAAGATATTTACATTCCCGTTCCGGCTAAACTATACTTAAGAAGGTAAGCATGTTCGTGAAAGTAGGAATGACAGTGAGTAATAAAAGCTTTTTCCGGGGGGCTCTGGTCCTCTCCCTGGCCGGTCTCTTTGTGAAAGTTATCGGGGCCCTGTACAAGATACCTTTGGCCCGCTTAATCGGCGATGAAGGCATGGGACTGTACCAAATGGCCTACCCGGTTTACGGCATCCTGTTAACCTTATCCACCGCCGGGGTGCCGGTGGCTATCTCCATCCTGGTGGCGGAAAAGCAGGCTGAAAACGATTACTACGGCAGCCGGCGCATTTTTCGCTTGTCCGCGGCCATGCTCGGCGCCTTCGGTTTGTTTTTTTCCCTGGTGCTGGTCCTCAGCGCCGCCTGGCTGGCCCATCATGTTTTCCAGGATGCGCGGGTCTACTCTGCCCTGCTCGCCGTTAGCCCGGCCATCCTGTTGACATCGGTTTCGTCTTCTTTCCGGGGTTATTTTCAGGGCAACCAAACCATGGTACCAACTGCCCTGTCCCAAATTATCGAACAGATTGTCCGGGTCGCCACCGTTTTGCTGCTGGCTTATTTACTGCTACCCCACGGGCTGGAATGGGCGGCGGCCGGCGCCACCTTCGGGGCGGTAACGGGGGGCATGGCCTCGGTAGCTATACTGCTGTTCTATTACCGCCGGCACAAAAAAAATCACCGGGACAAGTGGCAGCCAGTACAACCACAAGAACCGGTGGCGCACCTGCTCAAGAGAATCATCACCCTGGCCTTGCCCGTTTCCGTAGGGGGACTGGTGGTACCGATCATGCAGGTTATTGACGCTGCCATCATTCCCATGCGCCTGCAAGTAGCCGGGCACTCACCGAAAATGGCTACGGGCCTGTACGGTCAGTTTTCCGGGATGGCTAATCCCTTGATCAACATCGCCCCGATTATTACCATTTCTATTTCCCTGGCCCTGGTCCCCATCATTG
This sequence comes from Clostridia bacterium, assembly GCA_012840125.1. Lineage (NCBI taxonomy): Bacteria > Bacillati > Bacillota > Clostridia > Clostridia bacterium. The sequence goes on from DULZ01000080.1 coordinate 45,371, forward strand.
CGGAAGCCATGGCCAAGAATGACCGCCGGGAAGTCAGCCGCCGGGTCAACCAGGCCTTATGGAGCACATTCTTAATCGGCATGCCGGCGGCGGCAGGCCTGGGCGTTCTCGCCACCCCTATCTGTGACATGCTGTACGCTAAGCCGGAGGTAGGTCCCCTCGTAGCGGTGCTGACCCCCTCCACCCTGCTGCTGGGTTTATACCAAACCACCCGGGGCACTTTACAAGGCATGGGGAAAACCCATTTGCCCGTCATCAACCTCACCGTGGGAGTCATCATTAAAGGTACTTTGAACTACCTGCTGGTAGCCGTTCCGTTTCTCAGCATCCAGGGAGCAGGCATAGCCACGGTAACGGGATTTAGCGTATCCGTCGCCCTCAACTGGTATTTTGTCAGGAAATACACCGGCTTTTCCCTGGATTGGCGCAAAACCATCTCCCTGCCCCTGGTCTGTACCGTCTTCATGGCCGTCATGACCCGGCTGGCCTACCTGCTGGTGAGCAGCCATGCCGGGAATACCGCCGGGGTGCTGGTGGCGATCTGCACCGGGATCATTACTTACGGTTTCGCCATCCTGGCCACCGGCGGCGTAAAAGCCGCGGATCTAAAATTCATTCCCGGCATCGGCCCTAAACTGGCCCGCCTCCTGGAGCAGTGCAAGTTTATTAAACAGTAGCCTCGCGGCCTGCAGCCACAGCCAGCATGCTTTGCGCTTCTTCCTGGGTGAGTTTACGGATGAGGCCCATGGGCGTTTGCTGGCTGCCCTGCCCCAAAGGATTGTCCCGCAATACTTCGGCAATGGTCCCTTCACTCAAGACCGCATGAGGGGACAGGGCTATCACTTCCCGGCCGATATCATTGACATCAACAATGGCACAGCTGATGCCCAATTGTTCCTCAATTCTGGCCACAATTCTCTCCGGTTCCGCCGGAGCCAGTACCACATATTGATTGTAGGGGGGAAGGGTATATGGTGTAGGCCCGTCGATCATGGCTACTTTGCGCCCGGCAATCCGGTAAAAATCGCCGCTCCGGCCCAGCAGCTTGCCTACGGCTGCCACCATGGCGGCCAACAAGATTCTCACCGTTCCCACCTCCCGGAAAGCCATTTCCATGGTTTCCGGCATCCCCAAGCCAATGCCGTAACTTACCTTCTTGACAAACCTGGATAAAAATTTCGCCAAAAACCTGGGCTTGATGGTCTTAACCGGAATGGCCCGGCCCTGAGTGATGGCGGTCGCTTTCTCACTCACAAACAGGACGTCTCCTGTCTGATAAAGGGGCGCCGCGTAAGTCTCGACCACCCGGATCATGTCATCAGCCTCGGTCAGCACATGGGTTTTAATTGATATGCGTAAGTAATAACTTTCTTTTATCTTGACCAGGGGGTTCTTCTCCTCCGGCATCTGAAGTCACCTCTTTTGGTAGGTAATCTACCTATACACTAAACAATTCCCCCGGGCCTGTCAACGACTAACCTTTACCGTTTGAGGCGCTAAAAAAAGACCGGCCGCGATCCCAGCTTTCGACCCACTCCCGGCTTATAATACCGCCTCCAAGGGCAGCGCTTTGGGGAACTTCAGCGTGAACACGGTACCGGTCTCCGCATTGCTGACCAGGTGTACTGAGCCGCCGTGTTTTTCCGTCAGTTCCTGCACAATGGCCAGCCCTAAACCGGTCCCCCGCACACCTTTGGTGCTGAATCCCGCCTGGAAAATCTTATCCTGAATCGTCTCCGGGATCAATGGACGCTCATTTAAGACGGAGATGATAAAATGGGCTTCATCCTCTTGAAAACTGACCTTGACCAACCTTTCCGCCGGGTCATCCAATTCCTCGACGGCATCAAAAGCGTTATCCACCAGGTTCCCTAAAATCCGGGAAATATCCGCCGCAGGCACAACGAGTCCTCCCAAATCGGACCTCAATTCCAGCTCCAGCCGGATGCCCCGATCCTCAGCTTGCTGCTGCTTAGAAATAAATAACGCGGCAAGATCGATATTCTTGATGTTCACAGGGCTGGAAGACTCCCGGAAGGACTGCACCACCTCTTTGATATAACTGACGGCGCCCTCATTGCGCCCCAGTTGGACCAATCCCATAATCACCTGGAGATGGTTCTGGAAATCATGACGGTGGCTCCGCAAGACACGGATCATCTCCTGGTTTTTCTGCAGCATCCTTTTGTTGATCTCCAGCTCATATTCTTTTTCAATTAGGCGATTGATTTCCATCATCAAATATAAAGCGGCTCCCGAAAGGAGCAGCCCCCCTATCAACGCCAAAGTCGCCACGAATTGTGTATCAACCGTCATCAATCCAAAGGCCGCAAAATAAAACCAACACCCGCAAA